>JBBRJL010000482.1:0-2894 GCA_038219375.1 Chitinophagales bacterium
GATTCGCTTGATCAGCTTCGGCGACATCTCGTTTACCTTCTAGTAGCACTATGTATCCTGGCTTATCATATTCATTTATAAAATCTAAGAATGTCATGAGATTTGAGATTTAATTTTGAATACTAGATTAAATTATAATACGCACGGTCACACTTCCCACCTAGTAAAGCACCTTCAATTTATCAAAGTATTTCTTCCAAAGTCTTGGGTTATCTTCTGGCTGGTTTGCAGGATTGGTGGCACTATCGTACAAGATCACTCTGACAATTTCGCCATTCTCATTTCGGAGTATCTGACTATCCGAAACAGCCAATTTTGCCAGGTCTGGTTCTGATATGTTTTTGTATTTACTGTAAACAGGAAGATTTGTATAGCTATACCCTGGTAGACCTTTTAGTGATTCATCACAAAAGCCCAGAGGAAGATATTCCCGGTTGAATGCCATCCATTCGCCTGATTCTGTTCGGGCAATACCGTATGGTAGGTTGATACTGAAAAAGTTATTGAGCACAGGTGAAACTTTTAATTTGTCTTATTAATGAATAAATTCCAAAACTTCTGTTATAAAAACTGAAATAGCTTTTATCTTCATTTTAATTTTCGTTTTTTATTTTACCTATAACCGATAAAGCAACAATAATGCCAAATCATTAAAAACAAATGTAAAATATTTTACAAAATACGTCTTTTAAATATTTGATTTTCTTGTTGTTGAAAAGTAGAATTTTTGAGAATTTCTCCACATATTTTCTTGATCATATTCATCATTATAAAATTTTAATATCTAGTGCTAAAAGCTTAGTGATTAAAGGTATGGATGATGTAGATAGGAAGTCAAATAAAATAGAATTATGGTTTTAAATGCAACTGAAAACAGACCACTAGAATTGGTGAAAATAGGTAGAAGTTTTTTCACCGATGCCTTTAGGCTCGGTAATTTAGCTGTGAGGTACGAACGCAAGAAAGATCCACGATACATCAGATACTTGGAATATTTAATGGTTTGGATGATATGTGGGGATGCTTTAATTTTATGGAGAAATAATCTGATGGATAGTGGGTTCTCAGGTAAAACAGCCTTGAGCTTGACTATGCCATAAAAAACATACCACTAGAAGTGGTAATATAAGCAAGTAAGAATTGACAGGGGCAGCGGTGCAGGTGTCGAGTATAGGAGTAATATGAGGTAACGAAGATGGCTATGACGGCAACTGCACCCACATGGCTGCCCCAAAGACAAATAAAATGAACTGCTGTAGATGTGCTATGCGTACTCATGATGTAAATGCAATGTGCCTGAAGGATACATGATGAGGATGTAATGGCACAGATACAAATAGCAGTGAAAGTGCAGCGTTATGGTGTGCCGTGATCGTGTATGTGCCATACCCCGCTCTGGAAGAGTGACAGAGTACCGAAATCCTAATGATGCATCAGAAAATCTATTATAGCCTGAAAGTGCTTCAAAATAAGTCGCTTCACTTGATTTCTTTCAGTCGCCGTAGCGGTGCTATGTCTCCTTCAAGAAATCACTTATTTTATTGCACTTTCAATCTTCATTACGAAGTTCTAATGCAACATTAGGATTAATGAGCAACGCAGTGTTAACGAATGAAGGATCTCTGGCAGGTATGGCGCAATATACGATACGATAACCACACCATAGACTGCACGCCGCTTTACCTGTGAAAGGGTGAACGCAGCGGAATGCAATGGAGCAAGCACCCGACAAATAAGGTAGTGCCTTTGGCACACGATATATGAAGTTAAGCTTTGAGTATAAGCTGTAAAAAAGCAGAGCAGAAAAGCATGGGTATCATGGCACTTAGTTTTGGATGTTAGGAGTGTAGTAGGTGGAATGTCATAGATAGGGTTAGAAGTTGAGCTGACATTCCCCTACATCAGTCCTAGCAAGGGTGAGCAGTGACAATGATACTTATGCTGCGGGATCTAAGGGTGCACAGTCAATGTAGCGTCATTCATACTTTGTAGCTATTTTAAAGTATCTCTTCGTTAAAAAGCCTCGCTGAACCAAATGGTTCATCTGCGTTTTCTGCCTTGATCTACATAAAAATATCTTACAAATTATATAACTCCATACGTTGACTGCGCACCCCAGCTCTCCTAATGAACGAATGAATGGAAGGAACAATATCCCAGGTTAAGTATTGGAAATCTATTACAAACATATTCTATTTCATATTTTCTTCAGTACTCATTTTTCTGTCCTCACCGTAGTAAGTACTACGCTTCCTGTATAAAAATTCCGTGCTTTGAAACTATATTGTATAATAAGTTCTCCTAACAAAGTCCAATACTTAATCTGGGATAATGAAATGAAGCGGACGAAGGTAGCGAAGTAGAATGGCAGTGACTGAATGACTGAGAGAAGAAGGTGTGCTGGAAGATGGATGAGTTTTGGATGATCTTTGATGTGGAGTGATTGGGTGATCTTTGATAGGGAGTGCTTTGGTGGACTGTGATAGGGAGTGGTATATTGCAAACAACTTTACAAGGCCAGTAAGAATTTGGTTTTACCTCTTGCAGTCAAAGATTAAAAGGCCAATAGGATGCGGTAGTTTGTTATACCTACAATGGGATTCTAAATTCATTTGGAAAATTTGGGTATCTAGTATCTAAAGAGTCGTTATCAACTCTGGCATGGATGCCTGATGATACCGCATCGTAGCTAGGAAGCTACAACGAACGGACAGTGTACATTTGTTTGTCTTAGCGTCCCGCTAAGATACGACATCTCAAGGCTTCCAGCCTGACTCACAGTGTCATTATGTTCTTTATTCATCCTTAGTTAATCACTCAGGCATGGATGCCTGATGATACTGCATCGTAGCGGGGACGCTATGACGAACAAAGAATAAGGCAAACTCTTTTTT
>JBBRJL010000483.1:0-2879 GCA_038219375.1 Chitinophagales bacterium
CATTACAAATATGATAAACTTATAAGTATCAGATGCACGTACGCCTATTGCTTCATCCATTGCCACCATAAAAGGTCTGATGTAAAGTGCTGATCCAACTTGTGGAGGAATCCATGCTTTTTCCATATCTACAAGGGTATGCACTGCTTGCAAGAAAAGATCTTCAGGCAATTCTGGCATACACATTCTTCTAGCGGAATTATTGATCCTTTTAGCATGCATTTCTGGTCTGAATAATAATGCATTTCCCGCTTCATCCCTTGTAGCTTTCATACCTTCGAAAATGGCTTGACCATAATGCCATGCGAGATTTCCTGGATGCACAGGTATCTTATCTACAGGCACTATTTCAAGATTTGTCCAATTACCATCTATATAATCTGCTACAAACATATGGTCAGAAAATACCTTACCGAATGGAATATTATCAAAATCAACTTTTGATATGGAAGAATGAGCAGTTTTTGTAATGTTGAAATGGTAACTCATTGTTGCAAGATTTTAGAGGGTTAAAAAAATTTGGTTTGGGTTGTGGGACGGAAGCACAAACTATCAAATATCTTTACTATCAAATTTTAAGGACATTCCGTCAAAATTCTGTTACTTTGCAGTACAAAAGTAAGATAAAATTTATTAAATTCTATTTTGGCAATAATATTTTTACTTTAATCAAACAATATTTTTTATTATTACATTTTTTAAAATATAATTTTGATGAATCCCATACAAAACACACTTTTTAAGATTCCGAACTTTGATGTATCATCCATATCTATACAAGGTAAAGGAGCAAAAAAGCTATTAGTCATTTGCCGTAATCAAGGATTTTCAGAAGTTCAGTCAACTGCACTACAGAAGATGATTTCAGCGATCAAATATGACTATGAAAATGATATTTTTATGATCATCTGCGACGAAAACATTAAATTTTCTGTTAGTATGCTAGACTTGGATTATAAAGACCTAATTCTTTTTGGAATAAAACCAGAAAATATCGGTTATAATTTAGAGTACAAACTTCAAGAGGTCAACCGTCTTGATAGCAGCCGAATGTTAATATTCGAAGGTCTAGATATAGTTCTTGCAGACAATAACAAAAAATTGTTGTTATGGAATAAACTTCAAGAAATGTTTTTAAAATAATATCATCTTGATGGTAACCAATATTTATTCGTCAAAGATCCTTTTTTCTATCTTAATCTTAGTGCTACTTAATAGTTTAAAATGACAAACAAAACACTCGTATTCGCAACAGCAAACGAACATAAACTCACCGAAATCAGAAGTATTCTTCCAGATTATAAAATTTTGGGTCTCAAGGATATTGGCGTTTATGAAGATATTGTGGAAGATGGAGCTACACTCGAAGAGAATGCGCTAATTAAAGCTAAATATTTATTCTTAAAAACTAATCAACCATCGTTGTCAGAAGATACTGGTCTCGAAGTGGATGCGCTCAGTGGTCAGCCTGGCGTGCATACGGCGAGATTTGCAGGTGATGAAAAAGATCCTATAAAAAATATGAAAAAGCTCCTTGACATGCTTGATGGTAAAATGGATCGCTCTGCCCAATTTCGTACTATCATAGCCATGGTAGATGGTGTAGATATTCATTATTTTGAAGGAATCGTACGCGGGGAAATAGCTTTAGAAATGTCAGGAAATGAAGGATTTGGATACGATCCGATCTTTATTCCTAGTGGATATGATGCTACATTTGCAGATCTTGACAATAACACTAAAAATAACATCAGTCATAGAGCTAGAGCTGTCGCTAAGTTGATTGACTATTTAGGATCAGTGGAAACTGATGACTAAAAAATAGAAGATAGATTTTCAGTTTGGAAGTTTCGACAGCGGTAAAAGATGTATTTGTTTACGAAATTACTAGTCTGAATAATACTGACATAGGTCGGGCTTATTAGAATTTTAGATTAAAAAGTTTCTTTATATATAAGCCTTGTTGAAAAGCCTCGTTTGAGTATCGGGAGATAGATACTCATGAATGTTATCTAATAAGATTACTTGTTTTTACTAAGAGTCGTGACACTAAAACCAAGACTATGTACATTTTGTACCAATATTACATACAAAATAGTCCAATAAATATCATATTTTTTATTGATTCTTCTTCATAAAATATTTCCATAGCAAACGCTGTGCAAATATTTTTCCAATCAACTGAATAAAAATCCTGTTTCCTTATTTTGGACTAACTTATAAATACAATTGGTATTACATCAAAGACCAAACCTACAGAAGATTATTATAAAACAGTAGGGTAAGTGAACGTTTTCGTATCAAGCATGGTTATAGCACTAAAGACAATATAAAAAGTATTGTGATTATATATAGGCAAATCGCTGTAAAGATAGAAGACACTAGGTAGCATCTTTTTTATTTATCCAATTAGTAAATATCAAATAATTTAATTAATTTTGACAAATAATTATTAGCAATGAGAACTTTAAATATTTCAATTTCGGATATAGAATTCGATAAATTTGGGCTTAAAAAGGAACAACTAAGTTTTACAGACTTTCTAGAACTCGTGAGTAAAGAGCTAATGCGGCAAAACCTTAACAAGAGTGTTGACCTTGCGAGTAAATATGGTCTCTCTAAAATGACAATGGATGAAATATCTGACGAAGTAAAAGCGGTAAGGAAAGATGCAAAAAGTAGTCATTGATACAAATGTTGTTGTTTCAAGTCTTATTCAACGAAACTACCCTTATTTAATTATTAACTAAAGTTTCGGCGATATTAAATAACTGATTATAAGTTAATTAGAAATAATAAAACATTATATATGTACATTTAATTCGTTGTAAATCAATCACTTAATCATTATTTACCCAAATATATATTTTTATTCCCCA
>JBBRJL010000484.1:0-2850 GCA_038219375.1 Chitinophagales bacterium
ATTAGCGGACATTTTTGGCAAGAGTTTAATTATGCGGGTGTACAAACAAGCGCTCAAATCTAAGTTGGCAAACGAAGTTATTATAGCTACAGATCATGCCAAAATATATGACCATGTATCCGCTTGTGGAGCCAATGTGCGTATGACATCTCCCAACCACGTCTCTGGTACTGATAGGATTGCAGAAGTAAGCAAAACAATTGATAGTGAAATTATTATCAACCTTCAAGGAGACGAACCATTGATTAATCCAAAACAAATAGATGATCTAATAAAGGTAATGCATGAAGATAAGGTGCAAATTGGCACTCAATGTCGATATATTGATGATGCTGACATGCTTTTTGATTATAATGTAGTGAAAGTAGTGCGAGATCTGCAAAATAAAGCTTTGTATTTTTCTCGACAAGCTATCCCCTCATTTAGAGATCTTGGTTATGGTGCTTGGCATGATAATGCAAAGTACTACAGACACATAGGATTATACGGTTTCAAAAAAGAAGTCTTAATCGAATTGACCAAATTGGAACCATCCACCTATGAAATCACAGAAGCACTAGAGCAATTGAGATGGCTTGAAAATGGGTACAACATACATTGTCATGAGACGATTTATGATTCAGTGGGCGTAGATACTCAAGACGACTTGGATAGAGTAAGGGATCTTGTCCTTAAAGAACCGTTCCATTAAATCCCATAGGTAAAATGTCTTGGATAGAGTCTATCTCGTAAACTTCATCGCCATCTGACTTAAGTAAGATACGTATTTTGTGTTTGTGTCTGTATTCAAACTCAGAGATTACTTGTCTGCATGCGCCGCATGGAGAAACAGGTTTTTCTATTCTAGCTTTCAAGTTTTTGATAGTTATAGCCAATGCTTCTATTGGTACGTTTGGTTTATTTGCCCCAGCATTATACAAGGCCACTCGCTCGCCGCAAATACATAATGGATAAGAAGCATTTTCCTGATTACATCCTACAAATTCGTCACCATCTATCAGCCTTACAGCCGCGCCCACATGAAAGTTAGAATAAGGTGCATATGCATTTTTTAACTGATCTACAGCTTTTTCAACCAACTGTCTATCCTCAGATGAGAGTTGGTCAATATTGTCATAAACCTTGTAGGTGAAACCTGATTGGATAATTTTCATTTCCATAAATTATTAGTGGAATAATTATAAATCAAAAAGCAGACCAATTATTAAATGATAATTGAAATTAGCAAGTTCAAACAAATTATTTACATCAAAGTTGTTTATCTAAATTTCAAGTGGTATGAAAAGAGTATGAACATTTATATAGTTTAGTTTAAGTAAATGCTGTACCTAATGTTTTTTCGTTAACTTTACTTCTTCATTTGATTTTCTTTAAAATGAGACACAAGTTTAAATATTTAAGACGATTTTGTTTATCCAATATTGGAATGATATTGGGTATTTTGACATTAATCATTCATGGTCTTGCTATGTTATGTTGTTCGGAATACTTCTTTAGTTTCTATGAAAACGTATTATATCCGATCATTAGAACCACATATGATTATACATTGGGATATCTGCCAATACCATCCGTATATATTGTATTTACATATTTAATGTATTTGTTATATTCGGGACTTAAAAAAATATTAAAACCATTAACACCGTTTTCTGAAAAGATAAAGCTAACGGTTTCTGGCATATCAAATTTTTTTGGATGGGTGATCTTTCTATTTTATTTTACCTGGGGTTTTAACTATTATCAACCGACGATTGAAAAACAGCTAGCTTTACCTGAAATTTCGTTCGATTCAGCAGATGTGGTAAACGAATTGAACCATATTACATCTTTGTTAAATCAGGCTAGAGCGAAACTTTCTACCGATACGTCTTCACTAAAATTGGATATAAATTGGGAAACATTAGAACATTCCATCAGGATTCAACAAGAGGAAATGATATCAACTTGGGGAAAATCTGTGCAGGGTAGGGTGAGGGTTCGTGCCTTAAGTCCTCAGGGTATTTTACTTAGATTTTCGACGGCAGGTATTTATATTCCATTTGCTTTTGAAGGGCATGTCGACCCAGGAATGAATGCGATACAGTGGCCTTTCACGATGGCTCATGAAATGGCACATGGATACGGATACACTGATGAAGGGGCTTGTAATTTTATTGGTTTTCTTACTTGTATGCGATCAAACGAGCCAATTATAAAGTATTCTGGACTTATGGGATATTGGCGTTATCTATTCTTTGACATAAGAAGTCGATATCCTGATGTTGCAAAACTAACTTATGACAACCTGACTAAAGGCGTACAAAATGACCTAAAAGCTATCCGGAATGACCTAAATAGATATCCCGATATTATGCCTATAATCAGGGATAAAATCTACGATTCTTACTTGAAGTCACATGGTGTGCGTAGTGGGTTGAAGAGTTATAATGAGATCACCATGCAAGTGTTGAGATGGAAACAAAGCAAATACGCATTTCCGTTTACGACTGAATAGCATCTAACATCATTTGTTTATTTGGGGATTTGGGGATTTGTGGAATTGTTTGTGTAGTGCGCTTTTCTCAAAACCGTAGAATATTTTTCAAAGATTTTGCAAATTTGGGGATTTGGTGGATTTGCTCCAAACTCATTCTTATTCTTAATCTTATCCTACATATTGTTCAAAAAACGGATAATATACTGATTTAGATTTCTGATAGCATCATCCATTTTCCAGTTCCTCTTATTTCTTGGTTCTACATAGTTTGAAATGGCTCTTAATTGAAGAGTAGGTATATTCAGTTTTGTGCAAGCATAAAAAAAAGCAGCGCCTTCCATACTTTCTATTTGAGCTTGATACTTATTTGA
>JBBRJL010000485.1:0-2832 GCA_038219375.1 Chitinophagales bacterium
TTAATTTAAATTTGAATATGTCACAAACAAGTGTAGAGAGAATTAAGTGTTTAATAATTGGGTCAGGACCAGCGGGTTATTCTGCAGCTATTTATGCATCAAGAGCAAATCTTGCTCCTGTATTGTACACGGGTAAAGAACCTGGTGGACAGTTGACCATAACAAATGATGTTGAAAATTATCCTGGATATCCTAATGGTATCATGGGGCCACAAATGATGGAGGATTTTAAAAATCAAGCGTTGAGATTTGGAACTGATATCAGATATGAATTGATAGAAAAAGTAGATTTTTTAAGTACGCCTCACAAAGTATGGTCGGAAACTGGCCATGAAATACATGCAGATTCAGTAATAATTGCTACTGGTGCATCTGCCAAATGGTTGGGACTAGAATCAGAGCAGCGATTAATGAGTAAAGGAGTATCCGCTTGTGCTGTTTGTGACGGATTTTTCTTCAAAGGTCAAGAAGTAGCTATTGTTGGTGCAGGTGATACTGCAGCTGAAGAGGCCACATACCTTGCTAAGATGTGTAAAAAAGTCCATTTATTGGTGAGAAGAGATGAGATGCGCGCTTCAAAAATTATGCAAGACCGTGTATTTAAAACTGAGAATCTTCAAGTTCATTGGAACACCGAAACGGAAGAAATCCTTGGAGTCGAAAGTGTAGAAGGAGCAAGAATCAAAAATATAGTCACAGGAGAAACGTCTATATTGGCAGTTACAGGTTTTTTTGTAGCCATCGGGCATAAGCCAAATACTGATTTATTTGATGGATGGATAGATATGGACAGTAACAAATACATAAAAGCGGTACCTGGCAGAAGTTTTACTAATATAGAAGGTGTATTTGCTTGTGGAGATGCACAGGATCATATTTATAGACAAGCTGTAACGGCTGCGGGTACAGGATGTATGGCAGCACTTGATGCAGAACGATATCTATCAGAAAAAGAAATCATATAAATTAACAATCAAAACACAATATAATGTCCAATAAAAAATTCAGATCAGGTGTTCTTTTCGGCGATGAAGTCACGGAGCTTTTGAACTATGCCAACGATAATGATTTTGCTTTACCTGCTGTAAATGTAATTGGTACTAATTCAGTAAACGCAGCTTTAGAGACTGCCAAAGCGGTTAATTCCCCGATTATCATTCAGTTTAGTAATGGGGGAGCTAGTTTTTTTGCTGGTAAAAGCTTAAGTAATGATGGTCAGAATTCAGCCATCTTGGGAGGAATCTCAGGTGCAATGCACGTACATACGGTTGCAGAAGCATATGGTGTACCTGTCATTCTTCATACAGATCATTGCGCTAAAAAACTTCTTCCTTGGATAGATGGTTTGTTGGAAGCTAGTGAAAGACATTATGCAAAATACGGTCATCCACTTTATAGTAGTCATATGCTTGATTTGTCAGAAGAACCACTTCATGAGAATATTGAAATATGCAGAGATTACCTTAATAGAATGAATGATTTAGGGATTACATTAGAAATTGAATTAGGAGTCACAGGCGGAGAAGAAGATGGTGTAGATAACTCTGACATTGATAGCAGCAGATTGTACACACAGCCAGAAGAAGTGGCCTATTCATACGAGGAGTTGTTGAAAATTAGTGATAAATTTACAATTGCAGCAGCTTTTGGTAATGTGCATGGAGTTTACAAACCTGGAAATGTATCGTTGAAGCCTATTATCCTAAAGAATTCTCAAGATTACATTCAGAAGAAATTTAATACTGGTAAAAATCCAGTTAATTTTGTATTCCATGGTGGTTCAGGAAGTTCACGTGAAGAAATAAGAGAAGCAATTACTTACGGAGCGGTCAAAATGAATATCGATACCGATATGCAATGGGCTTATTGGGAAGGAGTAAAAGACTATTATGAGTCTAAAAAAGAATATCTCCAAGTTCAAATCGGAAACCCTGACGGCTCTGATAAGCCAAATAAAAAGTACTACGACCCAAGAGTATGGTTGAGAAGTGGTGAAGTCACTTTTGTAAATCGTATGAGACAAGCATTTGAAGATTTGAATTGTATAAATAGAAATGTATAATTTCTTTCTAATTTTAATGCCACATTAATAAAAAAACCGTTGTGAATACTTAATTCACAACGGTTTTTTTTATTTTAAAACTATATAATTATTTTCCGAATACTTTTTTCAATAAGTCTGATGTTCTTTGGTTTACATCTGTTCTGATGCCTTGCTCTTTTACTGCAATAAGACTGAATAATCCGTCAAGACCTTTATTATTAACATGATCATCAAGTGCAGGGTTCATCTTTTTGACAAATGGTAACTTATTGTAAGCTTCTACTACTGTTTTCCAATAGGAACGAGCATTTACCTCATCCAAACTTGATTGAATAATAGGCATAAATTCATTGTATAATGGCGTTCTTGATGTTGATGCTAGATATGATGTGGCAGCATTGTCAGGTCCTGACAGGATTTTTGTAGCATCTTGGAAACTCATTTGTTTGATCGCATTTACAAATATAGGTGTTGCCTTTTTGGCTGCTATTTCAGCTGCTTTGTTCATTTGGGTAATCAACTTCGTTTCTACATCCTGAAATCCTGGTACCATTTTTACTTTGTCAATGACTTTTTGTGCATCATCTGGAATCAAAATTTTATATGGGCTCTCTAAGTATCCTTTATCTGCAGACAGTTGATTGACAGCAGATTCGATACCATTATTTAAAGCTTCTTTTAATCCTGCGGATACATCACCTTCATTTTTTGATAATGATGTGACAGATGTTTTGGCCTTATTTAGCATATCTTTAAACTGTGCCTGAGTGGTAGATATGGCAAATACT
>JBBRJL010000486.1:0-2832 GCA_038219375.1 Chitinophagales bacterium
ATGCTAACACGCCAACAAAAATGTCTTTGCTAGATAATAAAGGAAAGCTGGTAAAAGAATTGGGTGATACGAAAGGCCCAGAAATGAATCAATATGCAATTGCTAAAACTGAATTAATCAGGATTAAAAGCGATGATGGATTATTTGAACTGCCTGCTTTAGTTACTTGGCCTGCCAATATGGATCCTAATAAAAAGTATCCGATGTTGGTGAGTATTTATGGTGGTCCTAATGCTGGAACTGTAATGGATGGCTGGAACTGGACGGCCGATCGTCAGTTTTATGCACAAGAAGGAATGATTCAAGTTGCATTTGATCATAGAGCAAGTGGTCATTTTGGTAAAGCTGGTGTAAATTATATGCATCGCAATTTGGGTTATTGGGAAATGACAGATTATATGACTATGGCAAAATGGTTTATTGCTAATGGTCAAGCTGATCCAACAAAAATTGCTATTACTGGATTTAGTTATGGAGGTTACATGAGTTGTTATGCATTAACATTTGGATCATCAGTTTTTACTCATGCAATGGCTGGAGGAAGCGTGGTAGATTGGCAATTATATGATAGTCACTACACCGAAAAATTCATGGATACTCCTGCCGAAAATCCCGAAGGATATAAAACAAGTAGTGTTTTAATGCAAGTTGATAAATTTAAAGGTGTATTGCAATTGGTGCATGGAACAATGGATGATAATGTGCACATGCAAAACAGTATTCAGTTATTATCTGCGTTAGAAGACAGAGGTAAAGACGTTGAGTTTATGTTATATCCTGGAGGCCGACATGGATGGAGAGGAGCTAAAGGAAATCATTTTAGTAATTTAAAAACTAAGTTCATTTATAAATACTTACTTGAAAAGCAAGTACCTAAAGCAATTTTGAAATAGTTTAAATATATCTATATGAAAAAAGTACTTTGTACTATTTTATGTTCGTTTTTAATTGTTTCAGCTTTCGCACAATTGGCTGAGCCTAAGTTTTTATCAAATCCATGTTTGTCACCTGATGCACAAATGGTTGTTTTTAGTTATGAGGGAGATTTATGGAAAGCCAATATTGGCGATGGAATAGCAACTCGTATAACTGCTATGCAAGGCTATGAAACTAGTCCCAAGATTTCACCTGATGGCAAGTGGATTACATTTACTGGCCGACAAATGGGTAATGCAGATATTTATTTAATGCCATTTAATGGTGGTGAGGTTAAGCAACTTACATTTCATAGTGGTAACGATGAAGTAAGTAACTGGAGTTGGGATAATCAACATATCTATATTACATCAAATAGGAATGGACAAATTTCTAGTTTTGCTATTTCAATTAATGGAGGAACACCAGAAAAGGTATTTGGTGATCATTATTTTTTATATGATCATGCTTTAGCAGAAGATCCTATTAACGGAGATATTTACTTTAATGATACTTGGGAAAGCAGTAATCAAGTTGCACGAAAAAGATACAAGGGTCCTTTTAATCCAGATATTCAATCTTATAATAGAAAAACAAAACAATATAAAAAATTAACCAATTGGGAAGGGAAGGATTTTGGTGCAACAGTAGATAAAAAAGGAACAGTTTATTTTATTTCAGACGAAATAAATGATGAGTACAATTTAGCCGTATTACAAAAAGGGAAAAAACTAGCATTAACAAAATTTAACACTTCAATAAAATCTCCTAATGTTAGCGCCGATGGATCTGCGGTTGTATTCGAAAAGGATTACCAACTCTGGTTATACAATACTACTACTTCAAAATCTACAGCGTTATCTATTAGCTTGCCTAGAAACAATACATTATCTGCCGAAAAAGATTATGATGTAAAAGGCAATATTACCAATATGGATATTTCTCCAGACGGTAAAAAAATGGCTTTTACTTCAAGAGGTGAATTATTTGTATCAGATGTAGATGGAAAATTTATTCAAAAGATAAATAAGGGAAATGCCGAAAGGGCAAGAGAAGTAAAATGGTTAAGTGATAATAGAACTTTGTTGTTTAATCAAACTATTGAAGGATACTTAAATTTATTTACAGTTAATGCAGATGGATTAAGTATGCCAAAGCAAATTAGTTTCGATAAAAAAGACAATCGCTCCATCGCTTTAAGTAAATCAAAATCTAAAGCAGTTTATTTAAGTGGAAGAGATGAAGTAAAGTTGCTTGATACAAAAACACTCGAAAATAAATTAGTAGTTAAAGATGAAGTTTGGGCATTTCAAAATTCTGATCCAGGGTTTTCTCCAAATGAAGAGTACATTTTATTTACAGCGTATAGAAATTTTGAGCAAGATATTCTAGTGCATCATATTAAAAATAATAAAACCATCAATCTTACCAATACAGGCGTAACTGAGTTTTCTCCATTATGGTCGCCCGATAGTAAATTCATTTATTTTGTAAGCAATCGTTTAAAGCCTAATTATCCAACAGGTTTTAGCGATGCAAAGATTTATAGAATGGCACTAGAAAAATTTGATGAGCCATACAAAATAGATAAGTTTAATGATTTGTTTAAGGTGGAGAAAAAAGATACTTCTAAGAAAGATCCAGCAACTATTTCCATAAATATTAATACCGATAAAATAATGGATCGACTAGAACAGGTTGGTCCAAATTTTGGCAGTCAATTTTTAGTGGCAATTACTCAAAAAGGAGAAAAAACATTTGTATTATATACTAGTGATCATGCAGAAGGGAAGCCAGCATTGTATAAAACCACAATCGAGCCTTTTGAAGCATATAAAACAGAAAGAATTGCAGGTGCTGATGCGGGAAATTTTGATTATGCTGAAACTGCAGACAAAAGTTTCCTTCTATTTAATG
>JBBRJL010000487.1:0-2817 GCA_038219375.1 Chitinophagales bacterium
ACTGCATTAATCAAAAAACACTTTAATGGTCGTGTCATCGCAAGATCCCTAACTCCAGTACATAAAACCGTCTTGGAAGCCATGCAAATAGAAGAAATTATTGAGCCAGAAGCAGAATATGCTCATGAACTAGCCAATAGAATCATGGTAAAAGGGGCCATCAAAAGTATGGAACTACATGGTGATTATGAAATCTTGGAAGTAATAATTCCGAGAAAAGTCGTTGGCAAAACACTTGGTGACTTAGATATTAAGAATAAGTATAAAGCGCATATAGTGACCGTCATAAAACAAACGGAGAAGAAGAATTTTCTTGGCAGTACGACTATTATTAAAAAAGTATTTGGTATCTTACATTCCGTGTATGAATTTGAAAAAGATGATCTCCTTCTTGTGTTTGGAACGAAAAAAAATATTGATCGTTTTATAGAGGAGAACAGCTAATTTGTTTAATAACAAGTACACTCCGAAAATGCGACGTTTTTAATAATCAACCGTTTTACCCCTTAACCGACCACCTACGACCACCGGCGACCCCCGGCCCCTGAAGGGGTGAGCTCCCTGAAGGGGTGGACACCTAAAAGGGTGACTGCCTGAAAGGATGAACAACTAAAGAGGAACACCCCTACCCCTTAAGGGAATACATAGATTATCAAATTAGTATATATATTAACAATTTAAATGTGAGCTTGTGACTACTTTTCGGACTAGACTCAATAACAATAAAATAAATAATCAAAAAGCACTCAACCGATCCAACACCTGATCTATTAATTGCTTACCAACCGCTGAGAATTTTTTGAAATCGTCATTTTCTTTCGCAAGCAAAGCCAACATAAAATTATCTGCCATTATCTCATCGGGGTGGATAATGTACTGAGTATTGTCTTTTATTTTTTTGAAAAATGAAGGTGTTTTCTGAAGATTAACTAAAGTCTTACCTGTTGTAGTTGATTCTGCATAATAGTAATCACCTTTATTCGAAAGTCCGTATAAGTCAAAATTCAAATACCCAAAAAAGAAAGGGTTAGATTCCTTATATTCACTAAATTTGCTCGTAATCACGGGAATAGCAGAAATGGTATCTTTCTGATCGTCTAGTTTGATGACATAATTAAGAGAAACGCCGTCCGGATTGGTTAGTAATATCTTCTTTAGGGCAGCAGAAAGTACGATCTTTTTGTCAGATTTTTTAAAACCAATAAGTGCGTACAAATCATTCCTAACTGGTTCATTGTATCTGGAAAAAACATGGAATATCTCATGTAGCATTACCGGCAATTGCTTATCAAAGTCAAATGACTCAAAAATATTCTCCGGAATTAATATATGTTTACCTCTTGTATAATAGACATCTTTACCATAATGATTTGATTTTATTTTAATAAGTTTTATGTCGCCAGGGAATAACCTAGGACTTACTTTATCACAAATTTGCTTTGCTCTAGCAAACACGTCTAGCATCTGTACCTTTTCATCCTGAGTCCAATCAGAAACCTCTGTGGCTAAAAATGTTTTATATTGGGTTAATACCTTTGACTTGTCTTGGAGAGCAACAGACTTTTTCATTTGAATAGCCATATCTAAAATAGAAAGTTGATTAAAATATCCATCAACATCTGAGTCAATTATTGCCTTTGATGCAAATGTAGAATCTACAAATCCTATTAAAGCTGGCCTACCATCTACAACGTTATCCAATTTGGATTCTTTATTTGAACGACAACCGATGGATAGGATCAAAAAGAGTAAGAAAAAGCAATTTAATTTTAAAATGTAACTCATAAAATATTTTTAATTCGTGTCAAAATCTAAAAAAGAAGAAGCAAATAAATGCTGCAAAACGACCCTAAATATGAATGATAATGGTATATTAATACGTAATAAGTCACAACCACCTTGCAAAACAACATGAATTCTAGCTTATTTTAGTATAAATGTTTAAATATTTTCTAATTTGCTAAAAAAAATGACGAACGTATTAATTAAACCATTATCTTTGTTTAGACATTGAATTCCAACCATTTTTACAGACTGGTTTATTCGCTTTTTATTTATTTTTAATTATTTTTTAATGAATATTTTTGTTGCCAAGCTTAACTACAGAACAAGTTCTGAGGCTTTAGAAGATCTTTTTTCACAGTATGGCGAGGTAGTCTCAGCCAAAGTAATCATGGACAAAGACACAGGTAAATCAAAGGGATTTGCTTTTGTCGAAATGGGTAGTGAAGACGCAGGACTTGCTGCGATTGCTGGCCTTAACGAAACAAATTTTGATGGGCAGACTATCGTTTGCAAAAAAGCGGAACCAAGGCCTCAAGCGCCAAGAAGAGATAACAATTTCAAACCGAGAGAGAGAAGATACTAAGATATAGTTTTGTAAAATTGAATCTTTTAAGAGGCTCATCATTTTTGATGGGCCTTTTTTATGCAATATTTAATTTTAAAATTACTACTTTTGCAATTCAAAATCAAAATTTAATAATGCAACACCTTAGCGAACAGGAAATCGTAAGAAGAGATAATCTGAATAAACTTACAGAAGCTGGAATAAATGCATTTCCAAGCACTACATTCAATGTTACAGCCACTAGTAAAGAGATAAAAGAAAACTTCAAACAAGGAGATACTACCTATCAAGAAGTAACACTTGCAGGTAGACTAATGTCACGACGTATTATGGGTAAAGCATCATTTGCAGAGTTGCAGGATTCAGATGGCCGTATCCAAATATATATTTCTAGAGACGATATTTGTCCAGGTGATGATAAAGTACTTTACAATGACGCATTTAAAAAATGGTTTGACCTAGGAGAC
>JBBRJL010000488.1:0-2817 GCA_038219375.1 Chitinophagales bacterium
TTGATTCAAGCAGTGGGATGATTTTGCATGCGACGGAAACAGAAGACCTAGGTCCGTTGTTAACGACAAAACTTGCGATCAAATAGAAAGGTAACCCTAAAGATTTACAATGAAGGGTGGTAATTTACATATTGCCATCCTTCTTTTCGTTTTTGGTCAATTGTACTACTTTTGGATATTCATTTTTTGTGTTTCTAAGCTTATTTATCGTAGTTTTGTGATTCACTTTGTTGAATAGATCCTAGTAAAGTTGAATTTCTTATTAGGAGTTATGGCTAGAATAATAAAAACCTTAAATATTTTTACTAAATATTAACTGATATGCTTAAAAGAATAGAGTCGATATTATTTATTCAAACCTTAATATGGGTATTGTTATTGCCTTTATCAGCACAGACAAGTATTAATCTTAAGTCTTCCAAATCTGTCAATAACATGATGGAAGATTTTGTGACAATTGGTAAGGCAAATGAAAATATAAAGGCGTGGCGTATTCAGATAATTACGACCGATGACCGAAGGCAAATGGAGAGTGCTATGTTCACTTTTATAAGTCTCCATCCTGGAGTCAATATGGACTGGAAACACGTGGCACCTTATTATCAGGTAAGAGTGGGTTATTACGAAAATAAAAATAAATTAATGCCGTTTTTATTAGACCTCAAGAAGACATTTCCTTCAGCTACACCTGTTTACGATCAAGTAAGCAAGAGAGCATTAGTAAGTAATTAATAATGGCACAAAGAGCCCTCTCCAAAGATAAAACTTATGACTGGATCACACTTTCAGTGTATTTCAGCTTATTAGTGATAGGATGGTTTATGGTGTTTTCTACTGTCTATGATGAGAAAAACCCATACGCATTTTTAGATATTACGACTACTATTGGATCTCAATCATTATGGTTGATGCTATCTTTGGTAGGTTTTTTTAGTGCGCTAACTTTAGACTGGAAATTTTGGAATACATTAGCATTCCCAATTTATGCAGTTACCATACTATTGTTAATTTTGGTATTATTTTTTGGAAAGGAAATCAATGGAGCAAAAGCTTGGTTTTCATTCGGATACTTTTCTATACAGCCTTCGGAATGGGCAAAATTCGGGACTATTTTAGCAGTTTCTAGTTATCTGAGTTTTTTTAAAACTACAGCTAGTAATATCAATATTATTATCGTTTCCTTAGCTCTTTTTTTAGGTCCAGCCCTACTAATTTTACTGCAACCTGATTTTGGATCATCTATAGTATTTTTATCCTTTTTTATTTTGTTATACAGGCGTGGCTTATCGCCAATGGTCATAGTACTAGGTTTTTGTGTAGCTGGAATATTTATATTATCCTTGATCTATGGATTTTATACAATAACTGTGTTTTTAATTTATTTGGCAAGCCTTAGTTTCATATTTGAATACGAAAAAGCACAGCGAGCGTTATTAATTGCGTTTATAACTTTGATGATAATTATATTTCTAATATTTCAAAAAGAGTATATCTATATAATTTTGCCTGCTATCATAACCTTTTTAGGCTACGGTTTTGTACTTTTACGTAATAGAAATATAAAACTGATAAGTATAGTTTTACCTATTTTGACAACGGCTATACTATTTTCCTTTACATCAAGTTACGTTTTTGACCATTTCTTAAAACCTCACCAACAGGAGCGTATTAATGTATGGTTGAGACCTGAAAAATGTGATCCTAGAGGTTCACTTTATAATATTATCCAATCCAAGCTGGCTATCGGATCTGGTGGTTTTCAAGGAAAAGGATTCTTACAAGGTGAAATGACCAAACTAAATTATGTTCCTGAACAATCTACAGATTTTATATTTACATCCATAGGAGAGGAACAAGGCTTCATAGGTAGTTTGGGGGTAATCATGCTTTATACCATACTATTAATAAGGTGTATCATAATAGCTGAAAGGGCCAACCTTGAGTTTATTAGGAATTATGCTTACGGTGTAGCTGGTATTTTATTTTTTCACTTTGCATTTAATATTGGAATGACAATGGGATTGATGCCGGTGATAGGAATACCTTTACCTTTCTTGAGCAAAGGAGGTTCATCCCTCATGACATTTTCAATAATGATAGCCGTATTAATCAAGATGGATATGGCAAGATTTAGATCAAATTAGAAATATGACATTTACGATTCAACATAGAGATAAATTTTCTTCAGCTCGTGCAGGTATTATGGAGACCGATCATGGCGCGATTGAGACACCTATTTTTATGCCAGTTGGGACACAAGGCACAGTCAAGGGTATACACCAAACAGAACTTGAAGATATTATTAAGGCTCAGATTATTTTGGGCAATACTTATCACCTTTATTTGAGGCCGGGTACTGATGTCTTGCATAAAGCAGGTGGCTTACACAAGTTTATTGCTTGGGATAGGCCATTGTTGACAGATAGTGGAGGCTATCAAGTGTATTCTCTTAAAGGAATGAGGAAGATTACGGAAGAAGGTGTCAAATTCCAGTCACACGTAGATGGTTCTAGACATTTTTTTAGTCCGGAATATGTTATGGATATTCAGAGGATCATTGGAGCTGATATTGTTATGGCATTTGATGAGTGTACGCCATATCCTTGCGAATATAAATACGCCAAAAACTCTATGTATATGACACATAGATGGCTGGCTCGGTGTATCTATAGAATGAATAATACCGATCCTATTTATGAACATCATCAGACTTTTTCGCCAATAGTACAGGGTAGTGTTTATCCTGATTTACGCAAGGAATCGGCCGAATTCATTGCGTCACAAGATCAGGACATGAATGCTATAGGAGGGCTATCT
>JBBRJL010000489.1:0-2789 GCA_038219375.1 Chitinophagales bacterium
ATGGTATCGGTGGTGTGTCGTGGGATTATGGTGATGGAATATCGGACGCTTCAGGAGTACATATTTACAGCACAGATGGTATATATACTGTCACGCTGACTGCCTATTCTTTGGTCAATAATTGCCCATTTAGCGTTAGTAAATCATTGAGAGTTATTGGGCTTCCAACCGCTTCTTTTGCGCCTTCAGTATTTTCAGGTTGCGAACCATTGGAAATTTCATTTTTCAACAATAGTACACTAGGAAGTAATTATGATTGGAATTTTGGTGATATGACTTCTAATTCTGCATCGGTATCACCAACCCACATATTCCAAAGGGATGGTACCTTTCAAGTAAAACTTACAGTGTATGACGCCTTTGGTTGTTTTTCAGATACGTCCGTTCTAAATATTATCGTCCATCCAAAACCTGAGAGTAACTTTAGGTTCCCAATTCAGAAATATTGCCATAGATATGATTCTATTCCATTTATCAATCTGAGCATGGGAAATGTGGGGCAAGAATGGATCATAGAAAGATTGACATTTAATACACAAAATATTACTTGGTTACCATCGGACTCTGGGAGATTTAGTGTCGTTTTAGTAGTCGTGAGTACTTTTGGTTGTTTAGATAGTAGTAATAACTTCATTGAAATTCTTCCTTCGCCTACCAGCAATTTTCAAGTAGATAATGAAAATGGGTGTAAAGACCTAACCGTAAATTTTATAAATTTGTCCACAGCGACTACTCAATATATATGGGACTTAGCAAATGGTACATCTTCCGTAGAGAAAGACCTTAAATATACTTTTACTACTCCTGGTTCTTATGATGTAAGTCTTGTAAGTTTGAATGATAATGGTTGTCCATCAGATACATCGGTAAAAACAATCATAGTTCATCCAAAACCGAATGCTGATTTTGATATCCTAAAAGATTCTGTATGTGGCGTCCCAATGTTGGTGAATTTTGAAAATAATTCTATTGGTAATATTGATAATGTTTGGTTCGTAAATGGAGCTAGCTTTAGCCAAGATCCAGATTTTAATAGTATCTTTATTGAGCCTTCATCAAATGATATTTCACTGATAGTCCAAAACGAGTTTTTATGTGCAGATACACTTCACAAATCCCTAGACATTTATTTACAACCTATAGCAGATTTTAATGTACAAGAGCAAGCATGTGAAGGAGATATTATTATCGTTGACAATAATAGTATTAATGCAGTATCTTACATTTGGGATATCGAAAATCAAGGAATAACTACTGTCATCGATCCCGAATTGGTTTTTGAAACATCAGGGACTTACCTTATTCGATTGATCTCGATATACAACGAGTTTTGTAAAGATACATTTTTATTGTCTACCCCTATTACAATTTTTGATAGCCCGACAGCAGATTTTGATTACCAAGGTGAATATGATGATAATATTCTCGGAGAGGTAAAATTCAATAATTTATCTATAGATTATGATCGTTCATATTGGAACTTTGGAGATGATAAAAATTCAGAAGAAGATAACCCAATTCATGAGTATGACATTAATAGAAATCTAATAGTAACGCTTTCCGTATACAATGACAATGGAGGTCAATTTACTTGTATAGACAGTATAACCAAACCTGTAGCGCCTGAATGGATCACTACATTTTTTGCGCCCAATGCGTTATCACCTGAATATGGCGAAGGCGACGTCAAAGTATTCAAACCTGTAGGAGTAGGTCTTGGATCTTATCAGATTTCTATCTATTCACCATGGGGACAAGCGGTTTGGTCATCTGATAAGTTGGAAAATACATCACCCTTGGAAGTTTGGGACGGTACTCACAATAATGCCATTGTGCCTCAGGGCGCTTATTCTTGGATTGCAGATGTCACATTTGTCAATGGTCTAAGAAAGGTTTATAAAGGAAGTGTTACAGTGGTACGGTGAAGTTAGATTTTTGGGATTGAAGTATATAATGTGATAATCAAACTCACTGTCTTTGACCTTCCGTATTTGGAATTCCAATTACCATACTCTTTAATTATTATCCACTTTTAATACCTACTATAGTATATGGAAATCTGCATTTTCATAGGTAGTTGGGTTCTTAGTTTAACTGTAATGATGTATAAGGATTCGTATTGGATTTTCTAATACATATTTACGGTTGCACCCTTCACTCACTCTACCATACTACCATTCAGCAACCTTACGATCTCCTTTCGCATCGTAGGACTTCCATAATAATACCTGTGGAGACTCAACTTCCCCGCAAAGGTCTCTTCGTCTTTAATGTCAGTTGCATCTATTAGGGTAATATGTTTAGATAGAAGATCAGTTTGTGGTGCGGTACTATATATGCCTAACCTACGATATACTTTTAGTGCATTGGCCATTTGCAGCGTACGGTCTACACGACTGTAAAATACATATGAATGACCGACATGATTTTGTAATTCTGGAAATGCTGTATCGAATATATCACACTCCAGATCTGGTGCAAAGTATAAGACTCGGTCTATCTTCAATGCTTTATTTAAGTTGATCCACTCGCTATATAAACCCTGCCATACACGATTGCCCATGGAGTGGCATATCACAGAGATAGGTGCTCTAGGATATTTTTTCTGTTGTATTTGATAGATTGTATCAACAATAGCAGCCATGTTTGCCCCTTTTTGCAAAGCTGTTTGTACGGCATCGTTATATGTCAATCCAGATTTCCATTGCAATGATATCGTCATGCCATATGGATGGGCCTCATTGTCAAAAACATCTTTTTGGAGAGTATAACCGCTGCTTTGCACAAAG
>JBBRJL010000490.1:0-2759 GCA_038219375.1 Chitinophagales bacterium
CTTCATATTGGCGAAAGTAAAGATATCCTTTATCCACGTGATAAGCTGATGGCAAATTAATTTCAGGTATCGGCGAGGTGATCAAAACTTGATTTCGAGCTGGCACAACGGATAATTCAGGTAGTAATTGTGCTGTAAATCCATTGGTACAAACGATCAACTTCCTGAAATTAATCTTAAGATCAGTATCCGTGGTAAGTGAATGGTTGGATTGATCTATATCGATGATATAAATACCATTGACGAGTTGAACTCCAAGTGAAATGGCCTGACAAATCAACGCATTCATCATAAAAACCGGATTGATAGTTCCCTCAAAGCTGTTAAATATAGCAGTAGAACTAAATTTATCTAAAGTTGTATTTTTCTGAATACCGTAACATTGATCAATCCCTAGATACTCCGACATAAGCTGATTACAATAGGAAATCTGATCCAGACATTTTTCTTTTAATTCTGAATCTTGTGGTCTGAATAATTCCGTACCGCCATCATTTTGATATTTCATGACCGACTCCGATACCCTACTTTTTAACTTATGGAGACCATCCCATCTCAGTTTTACGACTTCCATACAAGCATTTTCGCCCATACTTTCTATATCATCGAGCAATTCAGACACAGAACCAAAACAAGCGAAACCTGCATTTTTAGTACTTGCGCCATATGGTGAACTACCTCGTTCCAAAATTTTAATAGAAAGGTCGGGCCTCGCAGTTTTTATAGAAATTGCGGTACTCAGACCTACGATACCTGACCCAATTATGGTAACATCGGTAGGAGATTCAATAAAATATTTTTCCCAAAAACTAAAATTCATTATCTTGTGCCTTCATTTTGCAAAAGTAAAACAAATAACACAATATGATTCAGAGAATACAAAGTATATTTTTATTATTAAGTGGTGTATCATTTTTCAGCTTATTCGGCGTGCCATTTGCCACAAGTACAGTAGCCATTCCTAAATTGTTGTCCGATATGATCTATAATGTGCAAGATAGTCCTATACTCATGGTATTATGTGGTTTGGGTGGACTATTAAGTATTGCGGCCATCTTTTTATTTAATAACAGACCGCTTCAGCTCAAAATGAGTTATTTAGCTATCGTTGTTTCAATCCTATTGCCTTTAGTAGCATTTCTACTGCTATTTAACGAACAAACTTTCACGACTCAAAGCGATAAGATCAATGATGCATTTGGACTTTACTTGCCTTTCATTAGTTTGATATTATCGATTTTGGCAGCAAGATTTATTGGTAAAGATGAAAACACAGTAAGGTCTATGGATAGATTGAGATAATATGGACGCTTTACCAGATCTGACACAAGAATGTATTTTTTCGACTAGTCGCAGTAGCGGACCAGGTGGCCAAAACGTGAATAAAACGGAAACCAAGGTAGAACTAAGGTTTAATGTTTTGACTTCGCAATTATTAAATTCGCTTCAAAAACGGCTTATAATCAGTAACCTACGCAATAGATTGATAGATAATGACACTACGATCTTACTCACTGCACAAGAAACAAGAAGTCAGGTAAAAAACAAAGCATTGGTGATCAAAAAATTGCATGACTTGATCAATGAAGCCATGGTTGTAGAAGAATTAAGGATTGCTACGAGACCCACCAAAGCATCGAAAGAAAAACGAATATCTACCAAAAAGACGTCAGGAGAGCTAAAGTCCATGCGAGGTAATCTTAAGAATCGTGAATGGGAAGAGTGAATTTATCAATGTGGGAATGAGTGAATATGTAAATATAGGAATGACTAAATGAAGGAATTTTGGAATTAGTGCTCCGTGCTAGAGGTATCCGTAATCAAGTGAATGAGTTTAATTGAAAATTATTTCAAAAATCCCTAAAAAAATCACATATTTTACTATTTTTGCAGACAAATATCTTAATCAAATGATATCAAAAAAAGTAAATTCTGTCGAAGAAGCACTACGTGGTGTGACCAATGATATGACCCTCATGCTAGGAGGATTTGGGCTTTGTGGTATCCCTGAAAACGCCATTGCTCATCTTGTAGAAATGGGTGTAAACAATCTAACATGCATCTCTAATAATGCGGGTGTAGATGATTTTGGTCTCGGACTTTTACTACAGCATAAACAAATCAAAAAAATGATTTCATCTTATGTTGGTGAAAATGAAGAGTTTGAGAGGCAAATGCTTTCTGGTGAGCTGGAAGTAGAGCTAATCCCACAAGGCACACTCGCTGAAAGGTGTAAAGCTGCTCAAGGTGGATTTCCAGCATTTTATACACCTGCTGGATATGGGACTGAAGTGGCAGAAGGAAAAGAAACAAGGGAATTTAATGGTAAGATGTACGTCCTCGAAAAAGCCTTCGAAGCAGACTTTGCGATCGTAAAAGCTTGGAAAGGCGATGAAGCGGGCAACTTAATATTCAAAGGTACCGCTAGAAACTTTAATCCATGTATGTGTGGTGCTGCCAAAGTCACCGTCGTCGAAGTCGAAGAATTGGTGCCACTGGGTACGCTAGATCCTAATTTCATTCACATCCCGGGTATTTTTGTACAACGGATTTTCCAAGGAAATCATTATGAAAAAAGGATTGAGCAGCGCACCGTAAGACCTGCAAAATAACGCACTCATCCATTCACTCATTTATTGCTTCATTCATTAACTCATTCAATCATTGTAAAATCATGGCTTTAGATAAAATAGGTATTGCAAAACGGATCGCCCAAGAAGTAAAAGATGGATATTATGTCAATCTAGGCATAGGCATCC
>JBBRJL010000491.1:0-2740 GCA_038219375.1 Chitinophagales bacterium
TACCAAATTTATACTCCTCACCATGCACAAAGAAAAACACTTCTTCATAGATGCTATGGAAAGTGGCGTAGATGGATACATGCTCAAAGACAGTGCAAGTCAAGAACTCGTAAAGTGTGTAGAAACCGTGATAGCGGGCAAAAAATATGTTAGTCCCAATATCGAATTTTTTCTTACAGAGCATCTTGCCCAAATCAGTTCGGAAGCATTGCAACTTATAAAATCCGTACTCACGCCTACAGAAAAAGTCATTTTGAAATTAGTAGCAAATGGCAAGACATCAAATGAAATAGCAGCATTATTATTTGTGAGTCCTAATACTGTGGAGAATCACAGAGCCAATATCAATAAAAAACTAAAATTAGACGGTGGTAAAAATGCCTTATTAAAATTTGCTTTTGAACATAAAAGTTTTCTTTAATTTATCGGAAATCATAGATAAATATACTAATTAGTGGCAAACCACTATTTCTAAACTAATCAAACTGATATACTTTTGTAGCATATTTACATTATTTGTTTTTAACAACAAAAATACAAAAGCATGAAGTCTTTATTTACAATCATTACTTTCTTATTTCTTTATTCGACTATCCAAAGCCAAACAGCTACAACCCTAAATGCAACGAATGTACCGATCCCAGATGGAAGTTATACATTTAGCGAGATAACTTTAGAAAATCCACCTTCTCCTGCATTGGGGAATAATAGTACATGGAATTATTCCGCTTACACTAGTCCTAACACCTTCAGTATCGTCTATACAAAAGAAGAGGATCCATTTTACACGGCTGAAGGTATTGATGTATATGCCCTCGGGTTTAAATTGCTCAATGCACAGTTAGGATACAATTTATTTTTTGAGTATGATTTTAATAATAATGGTGTAGAAGATAAAGGTGTTTACATTTCTCCCCAAGTATATTCTCTACAACAATTGACAGGAAATGCAGCGGACAACATAACCTTCCCACTGCAAGGATATATTCTCAATAATCCTAGAAAAATCATGCAATTTCCCATGACGGCCGGTACTAGTTGGGAGAGCACAAGTAACTACTCCACAGATTTTACGTTAAAAGTAGCTGCTTTTGGCTTAAATGACGTTCCCGCAAGACATGCCTACACTACAGTAAGAAAAGACACCATCGTAGGTTGGGGCAAAATGAGTGTGTACACTGCCAACGGACCTAGCATTTCTTATGATGTATTGATGGATAGATCAGTACAATACAGTATTGACAGTTTTTATCTTAATGGTGCACCGGCGCCAGCTGCTCTCCTAAACGCTTTTAGCGTCACCCAAGGACAAATCGCTGGACTAAGTCATGCATATAATTTTTATAGAGCAGGCACATTTAATTATTTAATGAGATTTTTTTATGGAACTGATGCCACATTCTCTAACGTAGCTGGAACCTTTGTTACGTTAGAAAATCTGACTACTAGTACATCATCCACTCAAGAAATAAGTAAAGATGTATATACAACTGTTTTATTTCCGAATCCTTCAAATGGCGAAGAAATCAATTTAATTTTTATAGGAAAAGCATTCGATCAGGTAAGCTATCAGATAAACGATATCGCAGGCAGAACAATACAAAAATCAGAAAATCAAGACATGTATGACAATAAATTGACCATTGACCTAGGGAAGAATATTTCGTCAGGAATGTATATAATTCAAGTAAGAGATCAAGGAAACAATGTTATTGCGACGGAAAAAATCAACATTCAAAGGTAAGAACTTCTCACCCTGAATTTGAGAATGGAGGCCACACTGAAGTGAGTAGTGTGGTCTTCTTTTTTTTTAAATCCACCAAATATAAACCTATACACCTAATTAGAAAATGAAGAAAGGAACCAAAAAACAGATAATTCGGGTGGTTATACAAGTCTGAAAAGGGGTTATTTCGAATCAAAAATCGTTTTATTTAGTTGGGTTAAGAAAATAAATAACTAAAAAGACAGTTTTTTCTTTGCAAAATAAAATAAAGAATTACCTTTGCGTCGCTTTTGAAATAAAGGCTCTGTAAAAAGGAGATTTGGTAGCTCAGCTGGTAGAGCAATACACTTTTAATGTATGGGCCCTGGGTTCGAATCCCAGCCAGATCACAAACGTCAACGCCAAACAAGGTCAAATCTCATCAGATTTCTTGTTTGGCGTTTGTTTTTCAAGGAGTTATGAGACTTGAACGTGCTAAAATCCACAAAAAAGCACACAAAATATAGGCTACCAACAAGCTACCAAGGTCAACTTTATATCATTATCGGACACCAATAAGACACCAGATGTTACCAAATGATCCATGGTGTCCAATGTTTTAGTCACCAAATTCAACACTTTTCTATTATTTTTTCGATTGAAGCAACAGTTTTAATTTATTAATCGTTAAAATAAAAATTGACCCATGAAAAAGTTGGAGTATTTAAAAATTAGTTTTATCCTAAGGAAAGATCGAATACAGGAAGGCTTAGTTCCTGTTTATATGAAAATTTTACTAGATGGCCGAAAGGCATATGTCAGTACTGGCGAAAAGGTTAACATCACTCAATGGGATGATAAAAATGGTAAATTCATTGGAATTACCCCATTAGTTAATTCAAAGAACCAAAGACTTGATAGAATGAAAAATGATGTTCTATCGATTTATAACAAACTTAAATCAATGGAAAATGATGTTACTGTGGATATTCTTAGACAGCATCTTACGGGTGAGGAAGTTAATATAAGAAAGTA
>JBBRJL010000492.1:0-2739 GCA_038219375.1 Chitinophagales bacterium
CATGGCCGCGATTTAGAATCTGGACATGATAACTAATGAATTTTTAATTCATATTTCCATGAGGAATTAATCTAACCGTTATACATAATCCAAAAAAGTTCTTGGCGGATGTCATGATAAAAAAAATAGAACACATACACTAAACGAACTCTGTAATACTGACACCTTAATTCTAATTGGAGACTAAAACATAAATATAAAGCCCAGCTACAATATTATTTGTCAAAGTCGTACGAAGAATTTAGAATGATTACATTCAAAAAAAATCTTCTCCAAACTATATTTGTTGTTTTTGTAAATAATCGAAATTCAGTCGATCCATATGCACCAGGGGATCATACTTTTTCAGTTTGTCCATGTCAGATAATTGTGTACGTGTACACTACAAAAATTAGGTTTCGTCATCTTTTAAAACATCAGGAGACAAGACATAAAAACGGCGACTAGCACATTGTAAGGTAATTCTGATCGTTGTGCTTAAACCTGAAATTACAATATTTTTTCAGTTGAAATTCTGTCACTAAAAATATTCCTTTTACATTTGTACATCATGAGGAATAAATACCTTAATCAATATGGTCATAAAAAGAAATTTCAAATCGCAAGAAGCACAGCGCTTATTTGACAAAGGTGGCGAAATCATTAATTTGGTGGCAGAAATTGTGGCCCTTATCCCCGACGACGAACCAATGTTACAAAGTATTGCCGAATTTATGAAAGCAGATGCCTATATCCTTCAGGTAAAAGTCAGTGGGGCTGAAGCTGTTAGTCTTTGGGATATCAAGATGGAGTGTGCCGCACTCATACGTCAATCGGGCAAATCACTCTACATTCACAAACATAGTCTCGAAGCCTTTGATTTTGAATACGTATCATATATGGACTTGCTCCGTACAGCTGTAGACGAATATAAGTTATTGTTTAAAGCTTGGATTGCCACCTTTGATCCGCAAAAAGCAATAGAAGACGATTGGGGCTTGTTCAATCCGATTGGTAAAATATTTGATGACAGTGATGATATTGATTTTGACGACGACGACGATGATTTTGATATCTTTGGGGATTTTGAAGACTAATTTTCTAGCACTTTGCATCTTCAATAAGAAATCATAAAAATCCTTGATTTCCTTCATGATGCAGAGTAAAAGAACGGATTTTTAAATAGCGTGTCTGAAAGTAATCATTTTTTACTACTCAGATTCATCAATATGTATTAACTTTACCTCTGCGCAAACAGACAAAATATGAAGCTCAGAATCAGCGGCAACTCCATCAGGTTCCGTCTATCAGTCACCGATGTGGCATCACTCGTTAACTTAGGTAGTGTAAGTGCCGACTGTAATATTGGTTCGGGAACCCTAACGTACCAAATCTCACAAGATAACAACCAAAACATACTATCTGCCTCATTTGCTGATGGGTATATTGAAGTCAAAATACCCAATGATTGGCTTACTAACTGGGATAATGACGAAAGAATTGGTTTTGATGGTTATGACTCTAGTGGTCTCTACATCCTCATCGAAAAAGATTTTCAGTGCATAAAACCACGCCAACAAGAAGACGAATCAGATCTATACAATAATCCACAAACAAATGATACTTCCCATGCATGAATTGAGCAAAAATAATGAACTAATTAAAAAAATAAATATTATCCGACATACCCAAGATAAGGATACCGAAATAGCGGACCACGTAGCTGTAGAATCACCCCTTCAGATTACTATCAACCACAAACCTATATCTGTCACGATGCGTACACCAGGTGATGATCTTGCGTTAGCTTTAGGGTTTTTATTCACAGAAGGATTGATAAATGATTTTGCACAAGTTAACCTGGCAACGCAAGTGGACGAAAACATTGTCAATATTCAACTAGAAGATGACATAACACCAACTGTCTCCATAGAAAGAAACTTCTATACGACGAGCAGTTGTGGTGTTTGCGGCAAGACATCGGTAGACGCTATCGTTACAAAATCCATTTTCCCCATTGATCAGAAAAATATTGCCGTAATTGATGGTGTTTTATTTTCTTTACAGGAAAAACTACTTCAGGTTCAGTCTGCGTTCGAATCTACAGGAGGACTTCATGCTTCTGCTATATTTCAACCTGATGGGTATTATATCAATCACTTTGAAGACGTGGGCCGTCACAATGCCTTGGACAAACTGATAGGATACGCATTGATGTCGGATCAGCTACCTTTGAGCAATCACATCTTATTACTAAGTGGAAGAGCGAGTTTCGAGTTGATCCAAAAAGCAAGTATGGCAGGTATTCCCATCATAGTTGCGGTCGGCGCACCATCAAGTCTTGCTGTAGAGCTTGCGCAAAGTATGGGCCAAACTTTAATAGGATTTCTCAAGAAGACGAGTTATAATATTTACGCAGGACAAGATAGAATAAACGCAAAATGAATGATATAATTTTAAGCAATGACGTTATAGTAGGTATAATCCTCATAGGTGGTCAAAGCAGCAGAATGGGTCAAGATAAAGCATCCTTGGAAATAAATAGCTTACCGCTTTACAAAATTGCCGCACAAAAACTCCTACGATTCTGTCATCAAGTCTATCTTTCTGTAAATAAAAACCAACATACAAAAAATACTTACGAATATCCTAGCATCATTGACCAGTACGAAGCACAAGGACCAATCGGGGCTTTACTTTCGTGTATGCAGGCTATCGAAGATGCTCCTTTATTAGTTTTGGCTTGCGATATGCCTTTCA
>JBBRJL010000493.1:0-2727 GCA_038219375.1 Chitinophagales bacterium
TAGGGTATTGCCTCAATTGTTTAAGTGGACTACCAACACCGGAAGACGACACTTCTAATGTATAAATCTCTCCAAAAACCTTACTTTCATCAATTATAGCCTCCAACCATCTACTTAACTTCTGACATTTCAAAAAGTTGATGCCACCATCACTATCTAAAAATATTTCTATTTTATTATTTTTTATCTTTAAATCAATCAGATAAGTATCTTCGAATTCAAGCTCTCGAAGACCACTCTCTATTAATTTTTCAAATTCTGAATTATGCATAAATAAGGTATAATAAAAAAGGGAACTGGTCTGTCCCCTTACTCTTTTACTCTTTCGTGCCGCAAATATAGGAAAAGTTTTCGTAATATCAATCGTTTGCCAAAAGATATTTTTTATGAATCATTATTATTGCTACTATTCTTCCCTATTTTATCTTTTGATATCGTATTCAGTAACATAAGAATAAAAAAATTCAAAATTAAATCATGTTCCCGTCATTTCTTCCTACTTTTGCGGCCTCATCTAAAATAAATACAAGTGTCTAAGTCAATTTCTCTAAAATCCTCAGATAATATTCGAATACTTTCAGCAGCCATGGTTGAAAAAGCTGCATCAGGTCACCCTGGAGGCGCAATGGGTGGTGCTGACTTTATCCAAATTTTGTACAGTGAGTTCTTATCTTTTGATCCAGATGATACTGCTTGGCCTTTCAGAGACAGATTTTTTCTAGACCCTGGACATATGTCTGCGATGCTCTATTCGCAGTTGACATTATGTGGATGGATGAGTATGGATGATATCAAAAATTTTAGACAGTGGAAAAGTGTCACCCCAGGACATCCTGAAGTTGACGTACACAGAGGGATTGAAAATACCTCAGGGCCACTAGGATTGGGTCATGCTTTTGGCGTAGGTGCTGCGATTGCTGAAAGATTTTTGGTGGAAAGATTTGGTGAATGGATGAGTCATTATGCTTACTTATATATCTCTGATGGTGGTATCCAAGAAGAAATATCGCAGGGCGTAGGTAGAATAGCAGGTTTCTTAGGTTTAGGTAATGTCATTATGTTTTATGATGCGAATGAAGTTCAATTATCTACTACAGTAGGTGAAGTAACTTCTGAAGACACCGCAAAAAAATATGAAAGCTGGCACTGGCACGTCATCACAATAGATGGTAATGATGAACATGCCATCCGAAGTGCTATCCGAGTATCTCAAGCTGTAAAAGACAAGCCTTCTCTGATTATTGGTAGGACTATAATGGGCAAAGGTGCGGTCAAAGAAGATGGGACATCCCATGAAGGACAAGTAGAAACGCATGGTAAACCATTGGGAAAATCAAAGGCGTCTTTTGCAAAAACGATAGAAAATCTAGGTGGTAATGCACAAGAACCATTTACCATTTTCCCCGAAGTAGCAGAGTATTACCAAGGCGTACTCGAAAATAAAAGAAAACAATCGGCAGAAAAGAAGTCGATCTATCATAATTGGAAACAAAATAATCCTGATCAATCTGCTGTATTAGATCAATATCTGAGCGGTGCCCTTCCTGCCCTTGACTTTTCAAAAATAGCATTGGCTGCTAATGACGCAACACGTAATGCATCGTCAAAAGTACTAGGTTATCTAGCTGAAACCGTAGGCAATATTATTGTATCATCCGCCGACTTATCCAATAGTGATATGACAGAAGGATTCTTAAAAAAATCAAAAGCTTTCCGCAAGGGAGATTTCTCAGGTGCATTCCTTCAGGCAGGTGTGTCTGAACTCAGTATGGCGGCACTCAGTACAGGTATGGCATTACATGGAGGTGTGATTCCTTTTTGTGCCACATTTTTCGCATTTTCGGATTATATGAAACCTGTGCTCAGGGTGGCCGCCTTGATGGAGAAACCAGTAAAATTTATATGGACACACGATGCTTTCCGTGTAGGTGAAGATGGACCGACTCACCAGCCTATAGAACAAGAAGCACAACTCAGACTATTGGAGAAACTGCACAATCACTCGGGCCAACCATCTTTTGTGGCCTTAAGACCTGGGGATAGTGCAGAAACCGTAGCTGCCTACGAATATATCTTGAACACTCATGACAAACCAACGGGACTTATCCTGTCTCGACAAAATATTAATGATATTGCTGCTTTGAAAGATGACAGACTGTCAGAAGCAAGGTCACTAACCAAAGGAGCTTATACGGTGTACCAAGGCGCAGACAAACCTGATATTATATTGATAGCCAATGGATCAGAAGTTGCTACGCTCATGGATGCAAGACCTATTTTAGAATCTGCACACCACATTAAAGTAAATGTTGTTTCCGTACCTTCTGAAGGGCTTTTCAGACAACAGTCACAGGATTACCAATTATCCGTATTGCCTGATGGTATACCTGTGTTTGGACTTACCGCAGGGCTTCCCGTGACCTTAGAAAGTCTCGTAAAAGATAATGGTAAAGTATTTGGGATGACCCATTTCGGATATTCTGCACCATACACTGTCTTGGATGAGAAATTCGGATATACGGCTGATAATGTAGTGAAACAAGTTTTGGCGTTGCTTGGTAAGTAGATTCTGATGTATTATTACTTACTAAAGTTTCGGCGATATTAAATAACTGATTATAAGTTAATTAGAAATAATAAAACATTATATATGTACATTTAATTCGTTGTAAATCAATCACTTAATCATTATTTACCCAAATATATATTTTTATTCCCCAATTAATG
>JBBRJL010000494.1:0-2713 GCA_038219375.1 Chitinophagales bacterium
CAGCATATTGTGCTGCCGAAGGTTCAATAATTTTGTGTATCATGCTTTTGTTTATCATTTTATATACTTAAATCAATATCTATATTAGGTGGGTTACTAAAGTCCTTTCTTTTCAGGAAAGAATTTAGGATGGGTAAGACCAATGAATGTTTTATGAACCATTTGGCCATAATTTTTTGGAGATAAATTTATCAAATAACCATATTATCCACAGGTACGACAAGGATACCTTCGGCACCATGGTCTTTAAGTTTGCGGATGACAGACCAGAAATCATCCACATGGATGACAGAATGAAGTGAACTCCAGCCTTCTTCTAGTAATGGTAATACAGTTGGACTTTTGAGTACAGGCAAAATTTTGCTAACGATGGCAATCTGACTATTGGGAATATTAAATAAGATGTATTTATGATCACGGGCTTTAAGAACAGATTGCACTCTAAAAATAATTTCATCTATCGTATCTTTTTTATCCTCCATGGCTTGCATATTTGCAGCGATACATGCTTCGGATTTGAGAAGAATATCTTTTTCTTCTAGACCATTTTTAAATAATGTGCTGCCGCTACTTACAAGATCACAAATAGCATCTGCAAGACCAATATTCGGAGCGATTTCAACAGAACCAGAAATAAAATGGATTTCAGCTTTTACATTGTGTTCATCCAGATATTTCTGCAAAGTATTAGGATATGAAGTGGCAATCTTTTTGCCTTCCAAAGATGCGATACCTCGATATACGGCAGACTTAGGAAGTGCGAGTGAGAGTCGACATTTACTAAATCCAAGCTTCTCTAGTACAAAGACTTGTGATCTTTTTTCAGCCAGTACGTTTTCACCAATAATGGCAATATCTACCACGCCATCTTCTAAATATTGTGGTATATCACTATTGCGTAAGAAATATACTTCGGCGGGAAAATTACGTACTTCTGCTTTGAGTTGGTCCATACCATTATCTACATTAAGACCGCAATCTTTGAGCAACTTGATGGAATCTTCATACATCCTTCCTGATTTTTGTACAGCTATTCTGAGCATTTTTTGGTTTATTTGTTTTAAACCTGCTAGATAAAAATGGGAAGTCTCTAAAACAAAACTGCCCACTATAAATCAAGCAGGCAATTGTTAATATTTATTTTGATAATCACATCAAATCACAATCCCACCGCCTGATTTAAGGAAGTAATGATGATGAAGATGATGCAAAAAAAGTGTCATGTGTATGTATTATGATGCAAATATAACAGAATAATAATTTTAATGGAAAATTGTTTAAAAAAAAATAAAAATTCATGAATATTTTTTTTTCGATGTAGTTATAAATAGTTCATCATTGAGTCCACTCCAAAAATGCTACCTTTTTAATAAACAATTGTTTTTACTCCTTAACCGATCCCCGACGACACTTGACTACCGCCGGCGACCCCCAGCCCCTGAAGGGGTGAGCTCCCTGAAGGGGTGGATACCTAAAAGGGTGACTGCCTGAAGGGGTGACTGCCTAAATGGTAACAATTCATTTTAAAATTTTTATATATATAATTAATTTTAATATAACCTTATAATTACTTTTCGGAGTGGACTCCAAATTTATATATTTGGAGGGTGTACCCAGATAATAAATCGATAATCCAATTTACTTCTTAAGGTCAGAGCTGAAAGAAAGACTACCAGCCTTTAACCCCTTATTTACCTGAAACCCAGATCCACCCAATTTTACCAGCTATATTTTTACATTTAAATTAAAAAATACTTTCCAGAGTAGGCCAAAGAATTAGTTTCGGGTCGCTACTTATAGCGGTTTTTAAGTCCAACAGATATTTTCTGAACAAATAGTTTAATATTGTTATATGACTTACCGTATATTATCATACTTTTGTCATCACAAAATAATCAAATATCGCACTTCAATTTCCATATAATTACATTTGCATAGAAGGCAACATAGGTGCAGGCAAGACTACTTTCTGCAATCTTTTGAAGGATGAATACAACTGTTCACTGATCCTAGAAGAGTTTGACGATAATCCTTTTCTACCATTATTTTATAAAGAGCCCGAGCGATTTGCATTTACCGTAGAGCTGTTTTTTATGACAGAGCGGTACAAACAACTCCAAAAAAGCTTATTGAATCAGGATATGTTCAGATCTTTTACGGTGTCAGATTATGCATTTGTCAAGACTTTACTCTTTGCGAGCAAAAATCTACCTGATGACGAATTACGGTTGTTTCAGAAAATGTTTACGGTTTTAAATCAGTCATTTCCGAAACCAGATTTATTGGTCTATTTTCATAGGAATGTAGATATCTTGCAGAAAAATATAAAAGGGAGAGGAAGATCTTATGAAAAAAATATCACAGATGACTACCTTACTGGTATCCAAGTCGCCTATTTTGAATACTTTCGAAATATACTTTCCTACCCTATTCTGATCATTGATCTAAACACCATAGATTTCAAACACAACAAAGACCACTACGAACACGTGAAATATCTGATCTCAAAGTCTTATAACCCTGGAGTGCATCGGATTAGCTTGGTGGTTTAAGCCCCAAAAAAAAGATTCTGACAAAATTACAATATTGGAATTACCGTCAGAATCTATAGGGACAAATCAAACTTCCCATGTCATAAAACTGCTCTGTTCAGATAATTAGTTAAATTATAATGAGCGTTATTTTTTAAAGATCAAGGCAAAAAACATGAAGA
>JBBRJL010000495.1:0-2711 GCA_038219375.1 Chitinophagales bacterium
CAAAGGTGGCTCCGATACACCAAGCCCAGTAATTAGCGGTTTTGTTTTTTAATCCATTGGAGGCAATCACCAATTGTTCACCGGTATTTACGGCTTGCCTTTTCCATCTGCGCAGCAAAGGAGCGGAGAACAATGAAACCAATAATTTTTTTACGAAACGCGGATTTATAAATAGAGCATAGGCCACAAAAAGTTTGTAAGCAAGAATAAGAAAGTAAACTGTCCAGAAAGTATAAAAAATGCTTTCTCCGAAACTCGTATTCAAATGCACGCCGGAAAACAAAGCATCTTTACTCGCTAAAAAATATACGAATGGAGCCATTATAGCTAGGAAGATCCCATCTAAAAAAGAAGAATTGAGAATAGCAGTGATACTTTTTCCCATCAGAATTCCTTCTCTGTTTAAAATGAGAATTGCGAAAATAAATCCGCCACCAATCATTCCCGGTGCAAGAGCAGAACTAAATTCCCAGAGCATAATAACGATGAATGCGCGCCGCCAATCGAGATGATTGTCGGTGAGTACACGAATGCGAATCATATAGGCCCAGTCGCGAACTATCACTGATACAATTGCAAGAAAAAACCAAAAGGTTGAATTGGTATTCCAACGAATCGCACGAAAAGCGTCAATGTCAAAATCTTTAAAAAATAAATAGGCAGTCACTCCTAGGCCAATCAATACAGGCCAAATAATTTTTTTTGGCGAAAAATGTTTTAGAATTTCTCTGGCATCAGTCTGCATCCTTTTGTGTTGGGGCTTGAACTTCGGGAGCAGCTTCGGGTGTACTGATCACAAAATTATTAAAACCTTCACCCATGAAGATGAGTAAGGTTCTGCTCTGAATAAGATCTAACAATGCTAAAAAAGTAAATACTGCATGTAATTTATTGGTGCATTCTTCAAACAACTCAATAAAATTTACCTGCGACTTTATTCCAAGTTTTGTACTGATGTATTCTTTCTGACTGTCGATTGAAAACGCATATTGAATAACAGTGTGTGTTACCTGATTTTGAGTGTTGTCAAAACGGAACATCACTTTTTCGAAAGTAGCGATGAGTCGGTACAATGTAAGTTGATTCAACTCACCGGCGTAAGTTTCATCGGAAGTGCTTGCAAACTTTGCTAATTCTTTCTCTAAATTGCCACGGTGGAAACGCATGAAGCGTTCGTCTTCCATAATGCGCAACTCTTCAGCAGCAGCTTTAAATTGCTTATAATCGAGTAACTGACGAACGAGATCGTGACGCGGATCGATTTCATTTCCTTCTTCGTCTTTTTCATAACGCGGTAAAAGAAGTTTTGCTTTAATGCGCATTAAAGTGGCAGCAACAAGAATGAATTCACTCGCCAATTCAATGTCCATACTTTGCATTTCATGCATGTAGGTTAAAAAATCATTCGTGATGGTAGCGATGGGAATATCATGGATATCCAACTCATCTCTTTCAATAAAGAAAAGAAGAAGGTCGAATGGACCTTCAAACTGGGGCAATTTTATTTCAAAACTTTCGCTCACAATATCCTCTGATTTTTGAAGTATCAAATTTCTGTCTTTTTACTCAGCTAAACAACCATTAAGAAAGAATTAATCTGATCATTGGAAAATTTTTGCAGAATTATACTTTTTGGTGGGAAAAGGAGAGGTTTTCGACAAAATTATCTGAAAGCGGGCATAAAAAAAGGCCATCCCGAAGGACAGCCTTTTTATTAATTTTTATAATTTTTTTTAGAAATAGAAATTTAAAACGATCGCACCGCTTGCATTATCAGTATTAAAACCGAATGAGCTGGATTTTCCTTCTTTTGTTGAAGGAAGGCTACCACCATTTACATCAGCTTGAGTAGTTTCTTTTTCTCCAGTTGAAGAAATATTTAGACCCCAGCCAAACTCACCACCTACAGACATTTTAGGAGCGAAGAAATATTCAACTCCGATGAATCCACGAACACCAAAACCGAAAGTACCTCCCTCTTTAACTTCAAGGGTGTCATTAACATTAGCATTGCCATTGTAGGTTTTGGTAGTCTTGCCTGAACCTAAATTGATTCCAGCTTCTCCACCATAAATACCTTGTACACGACCTTTACCACGACGTTTTTCAATACCCGCACTAAGATCAATGTCCATTGCAGATGTTTTAGTTTCTTTTAAATCACCAACAATTGGAGCAGCATTCGTCGTCTTGTCAGAGCCAAAACCCAAACGAAGACCCGCACGATAAGCTGTGTTGGCATCTTTAAACATTTTAGCGCGAATCACATTTGGCTCACGTTGCCAATCGAATGAAGGTGCAGTGTTCGTACCACTATTCATAAGATTTCCGAAATACTCTAAGGTAGAGTTTGCGCCAATACCAATGCTCCAGTCACCTGCTTCAGGTAAAATTGGAGTTCCTTTTTTTGATGTCATGTTATCTTGGGCTATAGTAGCACTACCGATAAACATTGCTAAGATTAGTAAGCTCTTTTTCATTGCTTTTATTTTAAGGTTGTGTGCAAATTTATTGTCATTTTCTTTACGATTCCAAATCTTAGAAATTTTATTGAACAAGCCACTGTTTATAAGTAGGTTGCAAATTGCCTTTTTTCGAAAAAATGACAAAAAAACGCAGGATTCTCATCATTTTTTTATTAAAAACAGCCTAAAAATGACATTTGCGTACATTCAGGCCGTTATGAAGTTTTTTCTATTTTATTTATTGGG
>JBBRJL010000496.1:0-2694 GCA_038219375.1 Chitinophagales bacterium
TATAAATCTGTCAGTTGACAAAAGTTCAAGTGCAGGTGCCAATTTTAATGTATTACCAAAAATTACAACAAATACAGGCTTCATTTTTTCGGTTCAAACAGAACTAAGACCCATCTTGGGTGGTACTATCAATTTAGGAACCACTTATACTAAAATGTCAGATTCAACCTTTCAAACTTGCCTGCAAACCACACAACGCATTTCTACGGACGATGGTGATCTGATAGTTGGCGGAGAGCGTGGAGGAGATTTATTTATGGGTGCCGCACAAAATATTATATTTGCTAATGTGGATGAAGTGACTTTTGATACATGTACCGTCAGTGTAATAGAGTCTGTTGCAGTTTCTCCAGGTGATTTTGCAACTACTTTTATATACTCTGAATTTAACATTCGGAATTATGTAATACCGAATCTTCAAAAACTTTTGGCTAATCCTAATACCACTCCAGCAGATAGTATTAACCAATCTATAGCACGTTGGCAAAAAATTCTTGTGGACAATGATTCCAGAAAATCAAAAGCAAAAGCTATCCGAAACATCTCCTATGATGCAGGAGTGAGTTATGAGTATTCAGAAACTGTAACAAAATCACAATCTAGCACGGTAGAAACAGACACAATGAAAATTGATGAAGGAAGTGTTTTATTTGGTTTTTTTATTAATGATATTGGTGCCGTTCAAAATTTGGATTTCTCTACCACATACACCCATGGACAAACATCTGAGACAAATTCTGAATCCGGTAATACCATTGGTTATGTGCTTAAGGATGATGACCCAGGAGACTTTTTCTCTATAGATATAGGGATAGATTCTGCCTATTTGACGCCTACATTTAAATTGAGAGCTGGTCAATCTTCATGTCCGTGGGAACCTGGATCAGCTAATCGCGAAAGACCCAATTTACAAATTGTGCCAAATGCGGATGGAACATCAGCTTTCTCAGCGATCGATATTCATGCAAACGAGTCGGCAGTATTTAAAATGCTTCTTGGTAATTTGAGTGCGAGTAATGAAGATTGGACGTACGGCTTTACTGCCATAGCAGGTAGTAATCCTGATGGAGCCATCATCAAACTCAATGGGCAACCGTTAAACAATAACACGATTCAATACATCGTACCTTTTGGCACATCTATTCCTATCACACTTACAGTGGATCGTGGCCCTCTGGCTTATGAATACAACAATCTTCAAGTTGCTTTAGTATCTGAATGTGAGATGGCTCGTAATTTTGCACTTTCGCTGCCATTGGATAATGATGAAAAGTTTTTTTCTTCCATCAATCTAGGGGTAGATTTTATCCGCCCATGCAGTGAAGTTAAAATTACTGTTCCAGAACAAAACTGGGTAGTCATCAATAGTGATCCAATACAACCTGGTACAAAAAGGCGCATTACGGTATCAGGATATGATCTAAGTGCAACAGATTTTCAACGGATAAAATTGCAGTATAAGGAATCAAACGGGAATGGTACATGGTTCAATATAGTAGATACCTTTGAGCGATACAATCCGAAATGGTCACTTTTATCGACACTGACGATTCCTAACCCACCCTTATTGCGACCTGACTTTACGCAGTTTATTTGGGAGACAGCAGGTCTTCCGGATGGGAATTACGAAATTCGAGCCGTTGCTGAGTGTACAGGAGACGCTAGTGGTAAACCTGGGTATTCTGACATAATTAAAGGCAGAATCGATAGGGAGCCACCTTCCTTAATTGGCAGACCACAGCCCTCAGATGGTGTCTATCATGTAGGCGACGAAATCTCATTTACTTTTAATAAACACATTAATTGTACAAAGCTAAACCCTATCGATGATGTACTACTTATTGATGCTGAAACTGGAGATCCTTTAGATATAACCATTACGTGTTTTGAGAATAAAATCATAATAGAGCCAGTAAATTTGAACAAGTTTTATGAAAATAAAATTTTAAGAGCAGAATTGTTTAACATCGAAGACTTAGTTGGTAATAAAAATCTATATCTAGAATGGGAATTTTATGTAGACAGAAACGAATTGGCTTGGTTGACAGATAGCCTTATGACCGTAAAGTTTGTCGACGAAACAAAAACGATTTCTGCCAAAATTCACAATCGTGGTGGGTATCCTGTTCCATTTAGTATTATAAATATCCCAGATTGGATTCACGTATATCCAGATAAAGGAACGCTTGTAGCCAATGAGGTGGAAGAAATCCATTTTACGTTTAATAATGAGCTTGAACTAGGTAATATTCAGAATAATATCATTTTGCGGACAGAAACAGGCATAAATCCTTTCTTCATGGGCGGTGAAGAACCACTATCCATCGAAGTCAGTACGATTTGTAGACCAGAATCATGGGTGCTTAACCCAAGTGGATTTAATACCGCTGACTATAGTTATTCTATGAACTTTATCGTCCAGTTAAATATCGAAGGTAACTTATCCGCTGACCAAAATGATATCGTCGGTGCCTACGTTGATGGTAATCTAAGAGGTATTGCAAAAGTAGAATATCACCCAATATTGAATAAACATCTTGCATTCTTGACAGTCTACAGTAATGTCAGTACTGGCGAAGAGATCAGTTTCCAGATATGGGACGCATCAGATTGTAAGTTGTATGCCTATGCTGTGGAGACTTTTATATTTGGAGCTGATGACATAGAGGGAACCGTTGCAAATAGTACTATTTT
>JBBRJL010000497.1:0-2694 GCA_038219375.1 Chitinophagales bacterium
AATATCGCATCTAGGTTGTGAGTCAAAAAACGAATATTTACTAGTAAATGAATCGACTTTCCTCACATTTTTGCTAGAGCATCATGACGAAATTCTCCAACACGTAGAAATCACAGGACAACAATCAAGTAGTAAAGTTGGCAACATTAGATATATTATTTCTAAAGACATCATGTTTGAATTAAATGGCAGAAATCTCAGTGAAATCCTGACCACGATACCTGGAGTGAGTACACTGAAAGCAGGTCCAAATCTTGCAAAACCTATCATCAATGGGTTATATGGTAATAGGATAACCATCCTAAATAATGGAATCCCACAAGAAGGACAACAGTGGGGAAATGATCATGCTCCTGAGATTGATCCCAATACCGCTGACAAAATATCTGTGTACAAAGGCGCTTCTGCCATCAAATATGGACTACAAGCGCTCGGTGGTGTCGTCATTTTAGAGCCCAATGAAATGGTTATCGATCCGCATTGGCATGGGGATATCCGAATGAATGGGCATACCAACGGCAGGGGATTGGGTATGCAGGTACAACTCAGAAATAGTTCGTCGTTGGGAAATATGAGAATCACCCTAGGACATCAAATATCTGGAGACAGACAGACTCCAAATTATTTTCTGACGAATACTGGAAATAAGGAGACTTCTTTTTCATTAAGTTTGACCAATAAAAGTAATACGAAATCGGATCGCAGGCTTTATTATTCTTTTTATCGAAACAAGCTAGGTATTCTCCGTGGGTCACACATCGGCAATCTGACAGACCTACAAGAAGCATTCAAACGAGAAGTTCCGTTTTTTACAGAAGATAATTTTTCATATCAAATACAACCACCACGTCAAGAAGTAGATCATCATTTGCTGAAATTATCACAAAAATACAGGCTAAATGACCAAAACAATGTCAATTTAGAAGCAGGATTTCAAGTAAACAGTAGATCAGAATTTGATATTCGTAGAAGTGACCGCGATACAAAGCCAGCGTTGGACTTGCTACTTTTTAGTCAATATTATGACCTTAGCTACAATCATTCAAATGATGAGAAATCTAGTTCTTATGCTATTGGTACACAATACCGATATGTAAATAATACCAACCAACCAGGTACAGGTATACTTCCTCTGATTCCAGATTATATCAACAATCATTTTGCCCTATATCATATTACTAAAAGAAGACTTTTGGGTATGGAATTAGAAACGGGTTTGAGAGGAGAATTCAGACATTACTTTGTAGCAAGAATACTCAATAGAAACGTTTTAAAAGAAAATCTGAACTACTTAAATTATGCAGCTAATATTGGCTTAAAACGCAAAATAAGTGAAGAAATCACTACACACCTTGATATCTCTTATACCAATCGCCCACCCGAAGTCAACGAACTATTCAGCAATGGTTTGCATCAAGGTGTCAGTGGTATCGAAGTCGGAAATCCGGATCTCAAACCAGAAAATTCTTTCAAAATTGTAAATGAATGGACTGGACACCTTGCCGAAAAGCACCATCTCAATTTATCACTTTTTTATAATCATATCTCAAATTTTATCTACTTACAACCACAAGACGAATTTGTTATCACAATAAGAGGTGCTTTCCCGCTATTTTCGTACGTCGGCACCGATGCATCAATGTTGGGTGGAAGTTTTAAGTCTATCACGGATATCAATAAATCTCTCCAATGGACCTCAGGAATGAGTTATATTTATGCTCGCAATTTATCACAAAATACAGGACTTATAAGAATTCCGCCACTTAATGCCTTCTCAAATATTCACTATACTATTGGTAAAAAAAGATTATTCAACGAATTAAAAATGGGAATCGAAGCAAGTTATACGGCCATGCAAAATAATGTGCCCATAATTGAAGATTTCCTGCTGCCGCCTGATGATTATTTCTTAGTAAATGCTTCCATAAGAATAAGATTCAAACGAAAAAGCAATCAAGACCTTGATGTAAGCCTTAGGCTGGACAATGTTTTTAATACTACCTATCGGGATTATCTAAATAGGATGCGATATTTTTCTGATGAGATGGGTCGCAATTTTACCTTTAATATCAAAACGATTTTTTAATTTTTTTAAATACTTTTATTATGACATCTAAGTTTAGTTTTTTATGCAGCGTATTGATGCTAGTTTTCCTGACTTCATGTGACAAAGATCCAGATCCTGTCAATGAAGAAGAATTAATCACCACATTAGAATACACGCTTACACCTAGAGGTGGTGGAAATGTAGTCAAGCTTTCTTTCAAAGATCTAGATGGCGATGGTGGCAACGCACCTGTGATAACTTCTGGAATATTAAAATCGGGGAAAGTCTATGATGGAACCTTAAACTTACTCAATGAGTCCGTAACACCTGCTGATGTTATTACTAAAGAGATCGAAGAAGAAGCAGAAGAACATCAATTTTTTTATGAAGTTTTCACTTCTTTACCTTCAGTACTTGCAATAGTTTATAATGATAAAGATGCCAATAATAACCCTATTGGAATTAAATCGATCGTCACAGCAACAGGAACGGGCACAGAAACGATTAAAATAACCCTACGCCACGAACCAAACAAAAGTGCGAGCGGAGTAGCTGCCGGCATCATCACTAATGCAGGTGGCGAGACAGATATTGAAGTAAGTTTTAACGTAAGTCTCGAATTATAAAAAAAACTTTATACCAATAGT
>JBBRJL010000498.1:0-2688 GCA_038219375.1 Chitinophagales bacterium
AAAATGCTCACTTTTTAATAATCAATCGTTTTTACCCCTAAACCGACCCCGACGACTCCCTGCCCCTAAAAGGGTGACTGCCTAAAAGGTTGGACACCTAAAGGGGGACACCCCTGCCAATAAAAGATAATATATTTATTATCATATTATTATAAATATTAACTATTTAAATGTAATCTTGTAATTACTTTTCGGAATGGACTCAAGATTTAAATATTGGTAGTTTTATTGAATATTTGTGCTTCTATTTGTATATCTTCATAACGTATAAAAAAGTTGTGGACAATTTAAAATGTGCTACTATTTAGAGCTTTTCAGAACATCTAAATTTTTGTTATGTTCGATCTATTCTTAGATTCCTTATCCAAGTTTTTCTTCTTTGTCGTAATTGATACTTTCCCTGTAAGGCATAAATGGCATTTTCAGGATAGTAGTAATGTTCGTTACTTCCTTGGCATCCATATGTGTATCTACGCCATAGACCAATCTACTATTATCGACTATAACAAAAGTACCAAACATTCTGTCCCAAATAGAAAAAATATTGCCGTAATTTGTGTCTGTAAATGGCTGTCTGTAATGATGGTGGATACGATGTATATCGGGTGTACAAAATACTAAACCTAAGGTATTGTCTAGCCATTTTGGCATACGGATATTGGAATGGTTGAATTGTGTAAACACGACTGACAAGGTTTGATACATAAATACCATCCACATAGGAGCACCGATGATGATGACGGCCATTATAGTAAACACAAATCTAAATACACTTTCTCCAGGATGGTGTCTATTGGCAGATGTGGTATCTATTTGTTGGTCAGTATGATGGATAAGGTGGAATTTCCACATCCATTTTACCTTGTGCTCCAGCCAATGAATAAACCAAGCTCCGATCAAATCCATCAATAAGATACCAAGGATCATAAACACCCAAATTGGCATTTCAACTAAGTGCAATAACCCTATTTTATTTATAGTAACATAATCTGAAGTTTTTACCAAGATGAAAGCCATCGTAAAGTTGACTACAATCGTCGTGATGGTAAAAAATATATTGACCTTTGCATGTTGCCATTTTTTGTAATTGAATCTGAATAAGGGAATGGCGCTTTCGATCAGCCAAAAGACGGTAAGTCCACCTACCAAAATGATGGTCCGATGTGATGAAGGGATTTGGTTGAAATATTCGATGACGATATCCATGGCTTCAATAATTATGATGATAACAAAGATATAGAAAAATCAAATAAACGATATCTATTTTTCCAACCATTTTTTAAACTCAGGTGTTTTTAACCTGCTTACATCTATTTCTAGTTTGTGATTTGGCTCTTTGAGTTTGATGATAAGTTTTGAGTTTTCAATTGGCTTGATAGTCTGAATGGCTTCTAGATTAATAATAAACTACCTGTTGCGCAATAGAATTTTTTAGGATCGAGTAGTGTTTCTATTTCATCCAAGGTGTTATAGTCGAGGGTCTACCGTTCTCCAGCGTTCAGATATATATGATTCACGGCTTCTTTGCAAAAACTGGCGATATCATCAGTTTTTATAAGGTGCCATTGGTTTCTATAGTTGATGATAAATTTTTCTTTGTATTGAGGGTTGGTTCCTGGATTTGTGAGTTGCTTTATCAATTTATGAGTCCACTCCGAAAACACCAATTATTTGACAATCAGCCGTTTTTACCCCTTACCCCTAAAGGGGAACGGTTGATTATCATATTAATATACATATAAATATCTTATAACTTATATGTCTAAATACTTTTCGGAGTGGACTCATTCATTAATATCTGTAGCTGGTGGTGTGTTTTTTGAGATGATATTTCTGCATTTTGTTATTGCTGCTACAAGATTATCATCGTCAATAGGTTTTCAGTAGGTAGTCGATTCTATTGAGACGAAATGTTCTGACCGCGTATTAATCATAAGCAATCGTATATATAACGGGACATTTAAGATCAAATGCTCTAAATATATCAAAACTTACGCCGTCACTCAATGGAATATCCATAAACATGAAGTCAAGCTTCGCATTCTCTGAAAACCATTTTATACCTTTTTTAAAATAGGTAAGATGGTGATGATTTCTATATCCTGGCTTACTTTTTTAATTTTGTTTTACAAGACTTTTGCAATGATATCTTCGTCTTCTATGATGATGGCTTTCATGGTGTTTTACTTTTAAATTAAAGGAATTTTGATTATAAAGAAAGCTGCTGATTCTTCATTGATGATTTTTAATGGTCTTAAATATTTGTACAAAGCTAGGAATTGAATAATCCCTTTTTTATTAGATGTTTCTACCATATTTTTTTCTGTAAATTATTTTTTACAACGATATACGTTTCTTTTTTTATCATTTGATGCATAGTATTTTACACTCTCTACTCCCAACAATCATTTAATTTTGAATTTCTGAAAATCCTAATTATTCAGTTTTACCTTCTTTTCCCATGATACCATCACGCCACATGCTATAATCAGTCCTATACCCATCAAACTCAATAAATTAGGGAAAGCATCGCCTAATATCGTTCCAAAAATAATGGAAAAAACAATATTACTATAACCTACGGCCGCAATAATACCTGTCTTTTGGTAAGAAAATGCTTTAGTTAAATATATCTGACCAAATAGGGCTGCTACTCCAAGTAGTAAGATAGCAGGAGCTTGGCTATAA
>JBBRJL010000499.1:0-2679 GCA_038219375.1 Chitinophagales bacterium
AGTTACAGTGGGCCCGATGGTCGCTCTTATCTTTGTGATTTCTATCTTATAATTAAGTAACGTCGCAATGATCTGATCTTTATTTGCTTCTAATTCTGCTCTATCTACTTCAGCTTTTTGATCATCATACTCAAGCAATAAATCTGTGGTAGGAAACTTATATTTAGACAAATCCAAGGTAGGATCATAAGGCTCAACATCGTCTTGCAGTTTGATAGCCTCTATCTGAGACTCTGGTGCAACTGGTACGGAAGCTAAACCATTATTAGTAGGTGTGGCAATATCATCTTTACCAATTAATGTAAATTCCAATTCTTCATCATCAAAATCCAACTCCAAGTCTGGTGTTTTGCCAACAACTGGTTTTGGAGCAACTGATGCTGAAGGCAGGTCGAGCTCTAACTCGTGTCTTTGCGAACCTGCCTTTGCATTAGCTGAAGTCGTTGGGATGGCTCTCTCGTGATCTTTAGAATCAGAAGGCCTTAATGTTCTTAAAAACAATTCTTCTATATCGTCCGTGATACTCTCGGCGGTACTTTTCTCTTTTTTTGGTTTAAATTCGCCTTCTTCTACACCCTTGAAAAAATCCATGGATGGCATACTGAGACCCGCCAAAGGATTTGAAAAAGTAAGGTTGTCAAAATTAGGATTAAATCTCCACATGATATACGCTCCCATGGTGAATAGCAAAAGGAAAAACAATCCTATTTGACCTATAAAATTAGTAAGCCAAAAACAAGTGCTCTCTCCAAAAGCGCCTCCCCAAGTAAAATCTGATCTTCTGAAAATGAACTCAAGCAATAATGAACTGAATGCCATAATTACAAATGAGTTTCTAGCAAAAATGGCAAATGGAATTAATGACTTTCTTCTCACCAAATCCAGCCCTAACCTTACCAATAATACAACGAATATCATCGATGGCAAACCAAATCCCCAATAAAAAAATGCATTGGATGTGATGGCACCAAGTCTACCTAACCAATTTTGTACACTTAGATCTGCTTGAAACAACATGCCCCAAGAGAACTTCAAGACTTTGTCCTGATCCATCTTCCATGTGTATAGGTAAGATACGAATGATATAGCTAGATATATAGCTGCAAGGATGAGAATAACTCCCATTATTTTGGGCAATCGCTCGTCGCGCCAGTTGAATTTGGGCGCCGATGGGGATTTCGGTTTTTGCTTCTTAATAGCCATAATACGATAATCGGTTTTTTAAAATAAATACTCCTAGCTGACGTTGCATTAAACAATAAAACTTCTAATCATTTAAGCACCCAAAAACATATTTACTACAGAAAACATCACCTGTGACCGAAAAATAATGTACAACTCTCTGTAAAAATACCCTTATAGATGCGTTAATTTTGATGATTGAATAAAACGAATATAAATTAATATGAGCACAAAGATAGGTGCACAAAATAACATATTATAATTTTTTGTAATATATTTTAAATTGTAAACATGCTTTATACAATTTATTAATTAATGTAATATTTATAAATCATTGAAATTACTTAATTTACGTATGTAACTAGGGTTAAAAAAAACATTTAAAATTTCTTCATAATTCGTGATATACATCATCCCAAGCTAGTGAATAATTAAAAAAAATTATCTTTGCGGGGTATTTCGTTAACAATATTTTGTTTTTCGAGAAACGATTTTTAAACTTAACCACATTAAAATGAACGCAAATATTTTTATTGCCGGTAGCGGAGGCATAGGTCAAGCAGCTGGTTTGATCCTTTCTGAATTTGGTATAATAGACGCTACAGTTTATTTCGGTGACATCTCACAACATGCCATAGACAGTTCACTTTCCTTTGTGCATGAAGGGTGTACAAAAGAAGCAAATGTACATGGTGTACTGATGCCGACTGAAGGAAGTAACGAAAACCTAGACGCTGTACTTACAAAGTGCGATATAATCTTAGATTGTCTACCTGGTAACCAAGCGCCAAGAATGGCAAGGCTGGCTCGAACCCATGGCTGCCATTATGCCAACCTCACTGAGTATGTTCAAGAAACCAAAGATGTTATTGAAATTTCCGAAGGAGCAGATACCGCTTTTGTACTTCAGACAGGCTTAGCGCCTGGCTTTATCAATGTGCTGGCACATAGGCTATATGAAGAGTTCCAATCAGACTTCGGAGTAGAAGTAGTCAATAGTATGCATATGAAAGTAGGCGCTATCAGTAAAAACGCGCCTTCACCTCATTATTATGCTTTTACCTGGAGCCCAATAGGCGTGGCTACTGAATACCTCAAAGATGCTGAAATAGTTAGAAACTTTAAGAAAATAAAAGTACCCGCACTATCTGGGCTAGAGCGAATCATCATTGATGGTGACGAATATGAAGACAACTTCACTTCAGGTGGTGCCGCTGACTTGCCTGATGCATTTGCAGGTAAGGTAAAAGACCTTGATTACAAAACACTTAGATATCCTGGACATTTCCAATGGGTAAAAAATACTATGTCGACCATCATAAATAGTGAAAACAGAATAAAGTCACTTGAAAATATCATGATGGAAAATATCCCAAGTGTAGAAGATGACGTAGTGGTTGTGTACGCATCCGTAGAGGGAAAAGATAGTAATGGTAGACTCCGTAGAAAAGAAAAGTCATATAAAATTTTCCCTACCTTAGTCGGTAATAAACACCT
>JBBRJL010000500.1:0-2641 GCA_038219375.1 Chitinophagales bacterium
TATTTGCAAGGAACTGTGCTTGCGCATCATATCCCCAATTATCTCTAGGTCCTTTTGGTCCACCATGTACCAATACTACTACTGCAAGATTTTTACCATCCATACCTGTTGGAATGGTCAAATAAGCTGGAATCTCAAGACCGTCGCTACTTTTGTATGTTATTGGTTTCATCGGGGACAAATGCATCTCCACTTCCTTGAGTTTTGGTCTTCCTGTATATTGATAGACTATTTTTTTGGTCTTGGCATCGTAAGAATGTACTTCAGAAGCATATTTATCTCCCCATACGGCAATCAAAAACTTACTGTAATCTTTTGTATTACTTTGAAAATCTAATTCTCTTCCAGGGAATTTCGCTTTCACTTCATTGTACATCGTTTCCCACTTTCTATCTTTCCAGTAGTACTTGGTCTTATCCAAAGTGTAGGATGTAGAAATGATTTTACGTGTATTCCTATCCATGGACAAACCTCCGAAATCCACTTTATTATCTGGATCGCTCTCTATTTTAACTTTACTCTTTGCATCAGGATTCATGAGGTATAGAGTGCTTTTGTCCAAGTCGCCTACATTAGTGACTAAATAAAATTGGGTATTATCTTCGTTCCAACCACTAGCATAAGCAGTTTCTGTAACCAATGTTTCATAAATAGGTGTCAGAGATTGGTCTTGGTTGACTCTCAGAAAAGTAGTTGCACCTTTTTCGTCCGTTCTATACAATACTCTGAGTCGATCGTTCCAATCAAAGTCATACCCAGTGATTCTATCTTTATTTTCAAATTTTAAGGAGAGTTCACCCGTTGAGATCTTCAATTCATAAAGATCATGCCAAGCCTTATCACGATCATTCAAACCTATCATCATCAGATCCGGATTGTTTTGGCTCACGTTATATATCTGAGCTGTAACTTCATCTTTTGGGGTAAGGTTTCGGGATTCGGGTACACCATTTATAGCAGAAGCTTTCGGATCAACTGCAAATACATTTATATTTTCGTCACCATCTTTGTCTTTGACATAAAGAATGTACTTACTGTCGTCAGTCCAGAAGTAACCATAAAGCGGTCGTGAACTATCTGTTAGAGCTTTTGCCTTGTCAAATGGCTCGTCGATCTTTTTGACCCAGACATTCATAATACCATTATAAGCTTTCATAAATGATATCCACTTACCATCTGGACTGATTTGTCCTGAAGATATCTCTGGATTACCAAAAAATAAATCTCTGTCTAATAGTGGTGTTTTTTGTGCATCACTGCTTAAAGTCATTGCAAATAAAATTGTTAGCGTGAATAAAATTCTCATGATGTTTAATGATTTTAGATATTTAACGTTTGTCAACTAAATATAATTGTCCAGACTATATTAGTGTCTAGAATAGTTATACGAAACGACATTTTTATACGACAAATGCAAAAGTATAAGATATTTTTTTTTGTTGAAAGTTGAATGGATTGAAGATCTTTGTATTTCAATATTTTCATTGTACATTTGTGTTATAGCGGTTTTTCGTAATAAAATATATTCTAATGATAAAAATTCTGAAATACTTAGGACTCATTTTGCTTGCTTTTTTTGTCGGAATTTCCGCTCTATATTGGAAAAGTGATATACCATTAGAAAATCTAAAAACTAAATATACTTCAGCTTCATCAGCATTTGTAAATGTGCTAGGCATGAATGTACATTACAGAGACGAAGGTAATAAGAATGCTTCTCCGCCTTTAGTCCTGATACATGGTACTGGTGCAAGTCTCCATACTTGGGAAGAAACTGTCAGATTATTGAAAGATAGTTTTCGTATCATCACGATGGACTTGCCTGCTTATGGTTTGACTGGACCAAATCCGGAAAGAATCTATTCCCAGGACTTCTACTTGGATTTTATGAATAAATTTCTCACTGCCATAGATATAGATCAGTGTATCATAGGCGGAAACTCTCTCGGTGGCGCTATAGCTTGGAACTACACATACACATACCCTTCAAAAGTACAAAAGTTGATACTGATAGATGCAGCTGGTTACTCTATGGTTTCTGAAAGCAAACCTATCGCTTTTACATTAGCACAAATTCCCATCCTGAAGCATATACTCAATTATATCACACCTAGATTTTTGGCAGAAAAAAGCGTGATAAATGTGTATCACGACACATCAAAAGTAACGGATGAAGTAGTCGACAGATATTACGAACTATTCCTTAGGGAAGGAAACCGACAAGCTTTTGTGGATAGGATGAATTTCTCAGAATATCCAGATCACATCCTAAAAATACGCTCTATAGATGTTCCAACCTTGGTCGTCTGGGGAGAGTATGACAAATTAATACCACTAGAAAATGCTAGAATGTTCCATACCGATCTACCCAATGATACTTTGGTAATCCTTGACAAGACAGGTCATGTGCCCATGGAAGAATCTGCTGATAGTACTGCGATGGTTATAAAACATTTTTTGGCGTTGTAATTATTATAATTGTAGAAACTCATAAAATATGGTCAAATAATTGGATTCAATCCGAAACCTTAAATTTCTGACAACTTACTGTTTACACCGTATATTCGACTCATCAAGGGGGCAATTCTAAATATTAACACACTTTCTTATAGATGCAAATTATTGATTATCAATACCGTTT
>JBBRJL010000501.1:0-2612 GCA_038219375.1 Chitinophagales bacterium
CTGCTCAGTTAGTAGCGCATTACGAAAAAGAAGGTCTCAGACAAATGTTAGTCGTGGGAGGTGCCCATCTTGCCACTTCTTTTTTTAAAGCACAATTAATAGATGAATTATGGCTGACAATAGAACCAAAAATATTCGGGAATGGCGGCAATTTTGTCATAAATGAAAATCTCGATATTGATCTGCAATTAATAAGTGTTGAAAAAATAAATGAACTGGGAACGTTGATAACAAAGTATGCTGTTATAAAATAAAAACAGAAATTTATGTATTGGATCAAAACCATATCATTAATGGCTATTTTTTGCTTGACTACCAGATTCCTTCATGGATCATCATTTGATCATTGAAGAAGGATTTGAACTCATATACACATGACATCACATAAAATAACACACCACAAAAATGGAATACAATAGCATCATCACAGAGTTTTGGGAGGAACATGGCACTCCTGAAGCTGAACGTTTTGTCAATCTTTCTATGGACATCATAGATGAAATTCACCAAGCACTAGCAGGTAAAGGATGGACTCAAAAAGAATTGGCAAATGCTGTAGGGAAGTCTCCTGCTGAAATTAGTAAATGGCTTTCTGGCTTACATAATATGACTTTAAAAAGTCTTGTCAAACTCGAAATAGCTTTAGATAAACACCTAATTATAACAGAAAGTGTAGCAACAGAAAAGTACCATAATGACATAAAAATGGTTTCTTTTGGTACAATAATGACAAATGAAATTAAAGACGCAAATTATAATTCGATTGTAGTCAACAACCCTTTAAAAGTAGTTTATAAAAAAGCTAGCTAATGTCCACACAAAAACAAATCAAGGTAGATTCTTCCAAAATTTCGATTTTAAAAATCAATATTCTTAAAAGCAATATTGATTCACCATTAGATTATATTCCAGATCATGAATCAGGTATAGGATTTACTATGTCATTAGGCAACGAAATAAAGTACGATACTGAAAATAAAATGGTTAGAATTAGGCTGTTTTTAAGTTTTGAAGAAACCATAAATGAAGAAGAAAAAACTGGATTAAAAGCCAACTTTGGTATTGAATTTCACTTTTATGTAGGAAATCTTGATGAAAATTTAGTAGTTGAAGATAAAGACACTAAAATAAATAAGGTTTTAATTGCCACATTGATGGGTATGGCTTATTCATCATCAAGAGGTATCATTTTAGAACGAACTTCAAATACCTATTTCAAAGGATTAATCATACCTTCTATAGATCCTTACCAGGCTTTAGAAGACGCCTTATAAATTTTGAATTAAAACATTTACTTTGAGTAATTTTGATTTCATACCATCGACTTGGGCAAATATAGCCAATACGCCACGAGAAGCAGAGCAACATCTATTTGCTGCACCACTTTACTCCGCCATGCTGTGCCGCAAGAGTCTGGAGCAGTGGATACGATGGATGTACGAGTATGATGAAGACTTAGAGCTTCCTTATGACAACAATCTCAATGCACTGTTGTATGCGCCTGGTTTTAAAGATCTCGTGACATCAAGTCAGTTAGAACGCATCAATCTCATCCGCAAGGTGGGCAACAATGCGGTACACGCCAATGTCAAGATTAAGGCGGAAGAAGTCTTACACGTACTGCAGCTACTGCACGGATTCATAGGTTGGGTGTGTAGGTTCTATGATCTGAAAAAGGTCATCGTACCACCATTTGACGAAAGTCTCATTCCCACCATGGCAGGAAAAGATAAGAGTAAGGCAGACCTTAAGGCACTAGAAGCAGCCTACCTGAACCAACAAGAAAAACTAATAAAAGCAGAAGAAGAACTGGCCAATGTGAAGGCGGCAAAAGAACAAAATGCGACCATCACATTGATCCCTTCAGATCCCAATGAGGCACTCACCAGAAAGATGTATGTGGATACGCTGCTCAGAGAAGCCGGATGGGATCCATACGCAGAGAATGTCTGGGAATATCCCGTAAAGGATTGTATGCCACAGGCTAATGGAAACAACGGCGATGGATATGTAGATTATGTGCTGTGGGGAGATGATGGTAAACCACTGGCAATAGTAGAAGCCAAAAAAACGAAACACGATCCCACAATTGGTCAACATCAAGGCAAATGTTATGCGGATTGTCTGCAAAAATCATTCGGACAACGGCCTGTCATCTATTATAGTAATGGGTATAAAATATGGATGTGGGACGATACCGAATATCCGCCCCGAACTGTACACGGCTACTACACCAAAGACGAACTCCAAGGTTTGATCCAGCGCAGGATCTATAAAAAACCACTCGGCGAGCAAGTGATCAATGCCAATATCACCGACCGTTACTATCAGAAAGAAGCCATTCGCAAAGTATCTGAAACGCTCGAAAGTCATCGAAGAGAAGCCTTACTGGTCATGGCTACTGGCACAGGTAAGACGAGAGTGGCCGCTTCTATTGTGGACTTCTTAAGTAAAGCAGGATGGATAAAGCGGGTCTTGTTTTTGGCTGACAGAAATGCACTCATCCATCAGGCAAAGACCAATTTTAATGACTACCTACCCCATCTGCCGGCCGTGGATCTGACCAAAGACAAGGAAGACGAAAGTAGCCGAATTGTGTTTTCGACCTATCA
>JBBRJL010000502.1:0-2610 GCA_038219375.1 Chitinophagales bacterium
TTTTATCAGGAATGTATTTTGGAGTTCTAAAAAATAATGACAATAAGATAATAACATTCAAAGTTGTAAAGAATTAAATAGGTATAAATAATTATATTTGTAGAAGATTTTCATGATCTATTCACATTACATTGTTAACCAACCTCTACCTCAACGCCTTCTTCAATGTAAAACCAAAGGTCGAACCTACATGGTAAGTAGATCTCACATTTATATTCTGATCGTGTGCTTCTATGATATGTTTAACAATGGAAAGCCCAAGACCTGAGCCACCTTGCTTTCTACTCCTGCTGCTATCCACCCGATAAAAACGATCAAATACATGTTTTAGGTGTTTGTCTTCGATACCTATTCCATTGTCTGAAATTTCGGTGAGAATCTCCGTTTCCATATCATAGAAAGACACCTTGGTCATACCGCCTTCTTTTCCGTATTTTATGGAGTTTATGATAAGATTCGTAAATACCTGACGAATGGCCTCGCGATCTGCCAAGACAAAAAATGACTGTGATGCACCTTCTTTCAATTGTAGTATGATTTTCTTTTTTTTAGCGATTGCTTTGAGATCTAGGAAGATATCTCTCACCAATTCACGTAGGTCAAATCTTTTGATATCCAGTTCTGCCTGACCAGATTCAAGCTTGGTGATGACGTCAAGGTCTTCTACGATATTCTGTAGTCGTTCAGTGTTGTCTGCTGCTCTTTGGAGATAATCTTTATTGATATTTTCATCATAAAGTCCGCCTTCTATGAGTGTATGCAAGTATGCTTGGATGGAAAATATAGGTGTTTTGAGCTCATGAGAGATATTACCTACGTAGTTTTTACGGTATTCTTCGAGTGATTTCAAAGTAGCAATTTCTTGTTTGGTGCTCTCTGCCCATTCCATTACTTTGGCATTCACATCAGCGAGACTTTCTTTATTGATATCTTTGATAGTTTTGTCTTTTTTAGAATCATATATGAGTTTGTAAATCAACTTGATTTTGCGAAATACATACTTTTCCAAAAAAAAACTTACTATCAAAAAATTACTTGTCAACATCAATACCACCATGACGATAAGCCCTATCCTGCCAAAAAAATAGTCCCCTACCCATATCAATCCAACATTGATCACCGTAACTAAAACAGTAATCAGAATTGTTATCTGCCTTATGGTGATATTTTTATACAAAACTCAATATTAAAAGTCAAATTTATAACCAACTCCCTTCATGGTATGTATGTAGTTTTCACCTATTTTTTCACGCAACTTCCTGATATGTACGTCTATGGTTCTATCTCCTACTATGACATCATTTCCCCATACTTTTGATAGAATTTCTTGTCTCTTGAATACTTTACCTGGCTTGGAAGCTAACAACGAAAGCAATTCAAATTCTTTTTTGGCAAGTCCAATGTCTACATTTTTTACGGTCACTTTGAACTGTTCACTATCGATTTCCATGTCACCAAATTTGATGACTTCATTTTCTGACCCACCAGATGCACCGTTATGTCTTCTCAGCAAAGCACTGATCCTAGATTTGAAAACATTTGGTTTTATAGGCTTATTGATAAAGTCATCACCACCCGAATCCAATGCCGTAATCTGCGTAAATGCCTCACTTCTAGCAGTCAAAAAGGCAATGATCGTCGAAGAAAATTTAGGCATTGATCTTAATTTCTGACATACTTCTATGCCATCCATACCAGGCATCATGATGTCCAAAATAATAAGATGCGGCTCAAAAGACTCGGCAATTTCTAGCCCTGTGATACCATCAGAAGCAGTTTTTACTTGATACCCTTCCTTCTCAAGATTGTACTTCAGTACTTCTAGGATATCTTCTTCGTCATCGACGACCAATATTTTTTCATTCTTGACCATAAAAAAAACTTTTCATTTTCAGGCAGCAAAAGTAAACTAACAAACAAATATACGACAATTGTACATATTATCTTAATGTTAATTTATCGCAGGCTTAACAGATGAAGGCTTTGTAAAAGAATTTTCTTGCATCCTCCTCAGTGTGTCTAGCGCCCTACCCTGCAATACCAAAAGACTATCCGGCATCAAAAGCAAGGTTTCGAAATCTGTTTTTATTTCTGTAACAGGCCTTCTCAATAATTTCGCCACGTCTCCGTAGTACTTTTCCCTTGTACTATCCTGATACGAAATATCATTCAAATTCCAAGCAGCATTTGCCGTATACATTTGCACCATAGCACGCACAATCTCATCATCCGTCATGATAAGCTTTTGTTGTTGTATTTTTGATTGACATGACGGAAAAATCAAAATAACTGAGCTCAACAAAATGATAAAAAATCTAGACTTTTTGATATTAATCACGATTATCTTTGTTTGGGTACAACAATTCTACTAAGGTCATATTTTTCCAATTAGCTTCTGACCACTTGCCCACAGGAAAAGATGCTACGATGATACCGCAAGTCGGGATATTGTCTGTACATCCTGGCTTAATGAGATTGGCAATGAAGGTGATCCCTGGGTTGTGTCCAAAAAAAGCAGCACTAGATATCGATTCGTCTAAGCCTGACATCACTTCTATATAATCTTCGGGCAAACCATGGTAAAGATTAGGAAATAAGTCCAAAGTAATA
>JBBRJL010000503.1:0-2600 GCA_038219375.1 Chitinophagales bacterium
CCAAGTAGAACCACGCCAACGTTATCTTCTTCTAAGTTAAGCACGATAGCCTGAACACCATTTTCAAACTCCACCAATTCCCCAGCTTGTGCTTTAGAAAGACCATATACCCTAGCGATTCCGTCACCTACTTGTAGGACAGTACCTACTTCTTCTAATTCTGTTTCTGTTTTGAATCCTGATAACTGTTGTTTCAGTATTGCGGATATTTCATCAGGTTTTACATCAACCATATCTATTATTATTTATAATTATATTTTAAAATGACTTTACGTATTTATTGCCGGCAAACTCTTTTTTGAGTTGATCCAGTTTATGTGTAACACTTGCATCATAAAGTTTGTCACCGACTTCTATGGTGAAGCCACCTATGATAGACGGATCTATCTTGATAACGACATCCAATTTGTCCATAGTAATATTGCTGGCAAGAAGTTTTGTTTTTATCTCATTGAGTGAAGCATCGTTAAGTGGAGAAGCTGTAGTAAGAATAACAGTAGAAATTTTATTAAAATCCTTGTATTGGCTTATAAAATCAGCCGCTATCTCTGGCATATACATCTCTCTACCCTTTCTAATGATGATATCAAAAAATGCCATGGTTGTTTTACCTAGTTTACCTTCAAAAATAGCTTTGAAAATAGCTAGCTTCTTATCTGTCTTTACAATTGGGCTTTTAAGTAGGAGATAAAAATCTCTATTCTTAGTAGCTCGGTCAAAAGATTCTATATCTTGCAGTACGGCATCTAGTTCGTTACGTTCTCTGGCAAGATCTAAAAGTGATTTAGCATACCTTGACGAAATTCTACTTACAGACATTATTAATAAATTAAATGGTTAATACAAGGTTATGATTAATTCAAGTGAAGATCTTTGACTAATGTATTGACGAAAGTCTCTTGTTCTGAATTACCTTTTAACTCCTTTCTGATTAATTTTTCAGCAATAGAAATTGCCATATTTCCGATTTCATTTTTGACTTCAGTGATTGCCGCTTTCTTTTGATTTTCTATATCATGCATAGCATTTACAGCAATCTTGGATGCTTCTTCTTTTGCCTTATCTCTAGCTTCAGTGATGATTTGATTCTTAATGTCTTTAGCTTCCTGAAGGATTTTAGACCTTTCTTCACGAGCTTGAGCTAGAAGCTTTTCGTTTTCAGATTTCATGTTAGCCATTTCCTCTCTCGTCTTTTTTGCTTGATCTATGGCTTCCTGAATGTCGTTCTCTCTTTTCGCCAATGCCTCAGCTATCGGTGTAAATGCATATTTCTTCATTATTAGAAAGAAAAGCACAAAAATAGCAAATGACCATATGGCTAACCCAGGAGTAGGTTGAAATGGTGTGAAACTGATTAATGAAAACATATAGACTATTTAGTATTTTTAAATTTAAGATTTTTTTGACACAAGACAATCGTATGAAAAAAGCAGCCAACTCCGCCAACCGCATTGCATGGCTGCTTTTTAGTTTCGTTTGTCGAAATTACTTCACGAAGATTGAAAGCAAGATTGCAATAAGCGCTGCTCCTTCTACGAAGGCTGCCATCAGGATCATACCACCTCTGATGTCTCCTGATGCTTCAGGTTGTCTTGCTATTGCTTCCATTGCTTTTCCACCTACCATTCCGATTCCGATTCCAGCTCCTATTACGGCCAATCCGGCTCCTACTGCTGCTAATGTTCCAGTCATGTTTTAAGTATTATATGGATTAAAAAAAAATTATAACTTATTATTAATGATGTCCCTCTGCATGATGATGCTCCTCAATGGCTGCCCCAATATAGGATGCTGCAAGTAAGGTAAACACAAATGCTTGTACAAAAGCTACGATCAATTCGATAGACATCATAAAAAGCGTCAGTGGAATGGCCATAACCGTTCCTATCAAACTGCCGCCCATACTCGTTCCTGCTTCTCCGAAAATAAATATAAGTCCTATAAAACTTACTATGGCAATATGTCCTGCTGATATATTACCAGCGAGACGCAGCATCAATGTCAAAGGTTTTATAAAAAGACCCATAATCTCGACCGCTGCCAAAAGTGGTTTCACAAAGACAGGTACATTTGGCATCCAAAAAATATGCTGCCAATAATCTTTTTTACCGTTTATATTAACTACAAAAAAAACTATCAATGCCAATACCATCGTCACTGCTAAATTTCCAGTCACATTAGTTCCACCTAAAAACGGAATCTGCCCAAATAAATTGAGCCCAAGAATAAAAAAGAATATGCTCATCAATAAAGAAAGGTATCGAGTATATTTTTCTTTGCCAATAAAAGGTATAGCCACTTCATCTCGAATAAATGTAAAGACAGGTTCTAGTAACCCTTGCATACCTTTTGGCGCTTTATTAGGGTTTTCTTTATAGGCTTTTGCCGATCTTCTCATTATCCAAAATAAAAAGAGAGATACCAGAATCATGGAAATTACGTTTTTCGTTGGAGAAAAATCGTAAAATGAAGTTATTCCGCCTCCCAGAACGCCTCCATCCAATGTTGATCTGGCATCTAATCTATACTCTTTACCCTGAAGCAGGACATATTTTGCATCAAATGGTTTTCCGTCTTTCTCTTCCAGTTTAGTACTAAAC
>JBBRJL010000504.1:0-2596 GCA_038219375.1 Chitinophagales bacterium
TTAGCGATATTCAGTATGTATTATCAGGTGCAGTCCTTGAGTTTGGTCTTGGTACAAAATTTAAAGCACTTTTTGACGAAGTACAACGATCAAATATGAGTAAAACATGTAAATCGTATGAAGAAGCTGTTGCTACACAGAAATATTATTTAGAAGAAAAACAGACAGAGTCATTCATTCAGGAACAAGAAGGTGAATATTTGGTCTACAGAACAGCCGATAAAAAAGTGCTAAAGTCGATCAATTATTCAGAAGCTGATTTGGATGCCATCGTTTTTAATAAGAATTAGTATTTTACATAACTTATCCTCAAGGAATTAAATTCTAACATACCACATAGTCAAATGATCAATATTCTGAATATCGAAACACCATAGATTTGTATGCGTTTTAAACAGGAACTATTTTTTTTGCTGAGACTAAAATCTTGTTCAGATCACGAACGCGCTTTTTTTTTTAGTTAGAGAAGTAGTATTCAATATTTAAAAATCTACCCAAATAAATACTCAACAAAACTTGAAAAAGTATTACCTTCATGATAGTTACTGTCACTATATCTATGAACGATTATCTTGAAAAATAATAATCCTTCATGATCCGACTTTATTTCTACATGCACATTTCCGAATAACTGCTCCACTTTCCCTTCGCGTCTTGGCAACTTAACGGATGGTTTCATATATAGAATGTGACTGATGGTATTTTCATCATGAGATTTAATCTCGGCCAAATTCAAAATGTAACCCAATTCTTTAAGCTTTTCAAATACTAATAGTTGAAGATAAAAAACATCATTCAATATAACTTCTTGGGGCAAAATATTGATGACCAATGCTCCAGACGTACCACGTAAATCAAATTTGACATGAGCGTCCCTCTGAAAATTTGGATCAAATGTAGATTTGAACCCTTCAGAAATTTTAGTAAAAAGATTATATGCTTTACCATTAGACTTCCATTCAAAATATTCTGAAGAATTAAGTATCGGTTTGATATCATACACCTTACTTTCAGTACCGTATCTTGTGATAAACTTCAATATTTCATATTTTAATCACCACGAAACGGTTTATGTAGGCTATTGTTTTTGTTTTACGTCAGTTTTGTCACTTTTTGTTCCTTTTATACTATCCATTGCTTCTAATGTCTTATCCCAAAATCCTTGGAAGACTGGTTTTAACGAAGTGAATACTTTTTTTCCTTTTTCGGGCAAAGGTTCTAAAGCTGCATAAGTGATAGATGCAGCCTTAGTCTCAGTACTTAATACATTGATACTACTTAGCAACCAAAGGAAGAGACTTAACAGATAAGCAAAAAAGACAGCCTGTAGTGCACCACCTGCCAATTTGTTAACAAAATTGATATTGACTGCAGAAAGTAAGTCTTCAAGTTTTTTTCCCACAAACCTTATTAATGCCATAACACCTATGAATGTAAGTACAATACCAAGCAAAAATGTCACTGCAGGAGATATTTTAATGATACTTTCTAATATATTAATGACAATAGGAGACAGTTTTAATGCTGCTACTATTCCAATAATGAGCGAAAGAGTATCAAACACTGTCTTTATCAAACCTCTAGTATACCCTAAATAAAAACCTAGAGTAACAATAATAGCAACAATAGCATCTAAAAGCATATAATTAAGTATTTATTCACAATGATATGGAAATTCTATCTTTATTGATACGTATTTTATACGAAAAGTATAAAATCAATCGATAGAAAGTCAGTTTAAGAAGAAATTAAATATATTTCTAATAATTATAATATCAAGGAATTAAGCAAAATCATGAAGTTCCCTTACGACAGGTCTGTCCCAAAAGTAGAAGTAAAAAGCGAGAATGAGTGAAAAACCAAGGTAAGCCATCACATTTATTGTACCAAAAGGAACACTCTGATCTATCCCAAACCAAGTCATGTCATGTTTCCAAATTAAGAAAAAACCAAATATTGTTTTAATAATTTCAGCTGGAATAGCCAGTTTACTACCGTCCATCAAACTTGTGTAAGAAAAGACGGTAATGAATATAAATATGCCATAGAGCAAAATACTACTTGTCGCCAAACTACCTATATTACTGAACAAATACATCATTAGAACTAAGGTTAGCACAAATTGGATGACGACCCAAATATTCATAAGCGGTGAAGCCTGTATATCATATTTCGGTCTGAGAAGAATATCAGTTGTATATTGAATGGGATATTTGACAGCTACATCAGCTGGTCTCCAACCTGTAGGCATGAACCATATCCTAAGCCTGTCTTTCCAAGAGTTCGTTTGCCACGCATCTTTGTAAAGTTGCCATATGTGTTGGAAATTGATAATCCATGGATTCCATGTTCTAACGGGCTTACTAACGCCATATACAGGTACTTCACCTTTTAACTCTGGTTGGAAAGTATCGAATAGTTTATCCCAAATAATAAAAATTTGACTATAATTTCTGTCCATATATATAGGATTAATGGCATGGTGGACTCTATGGTGAGAAGGTGTCACTAAGATATATTCCAATACTCCCATCTTATCTATTAATCTAGTATGATACCAAAATTGTGCAAAAAGATGCAATGGCGCAACAACTGC
>JBBRJL010000505.1:0-2593 GCA_038219375.1 Chitinophagales bacterium
ACCGTTGATCAACTCGTAACTTTGTTTTTCCATGCCACCGCAAGAAGGTGGATACTTGTGCGTAATAAAAAGTATTGCCAAAAGATTAATTGTTTAAACAGCCACTGATAAAGAGACAGATGCTGATGCTAATGTCTCCAAATCTGAAAAATAGGTTTCTGTAAGGTATTGCCATTTCAGATCTTGTGTAAGTTCAAGGCCATTATTTATGAATTGATTTCGTAAGTTTTCATTACCCAAAACTCTTTTTATATGATTTAAATAATCGTTTTCATCTTCCGGAGAACATAAGAAACCATTGTTACCGTGGTCAATAAAAGATGCCGACCCTCCGCCATTTGCTATCACACAAGGTAGTCCTGACGCCATTGCTTCTGCAACCACATTACCATAAGATTCGGAGATAGAGGTAAAGACAAAAACATCGCTCGATGCATAGAACTTTGCTAGTTCATCATGGGATAGTTTACCTAAGAAAAATGCCTTCGGCATCTGCTTTTTAAGGTCTTCCATAGCCATACCGTCACCTGCAATAATCAGATTGTATTCTTGTCCAGAATATTGGATTTGATTATAAATTTTCGTGAGTGTTTTCAAGTTTTTTTCCCATACCAATCGGCTTGCAAATAGTAAATTTGGTTTATTATTTTTTGTTAATGAAAACATTAGATTCCTATCTCTTTTGGAAGGATCAAATCTAGACGTATCGAGTCCTCTAGGCCATAACTTCATATTATCATTAGAAAAACCCAGTTTGGTAAGTTCAGAAATCATAATCTGTGTAGGTACATAAATCAATGAACACTGTTGGTAGAATTTTTTCAACATAGAGACCATCATTTGTTTTACGGATGGCACCAACATTTTAAAATGCTCTAGATAATAATCAATATAAGAAAGAAAGTGGGTATGATAAATGCTGATCACAGGTATGTCATGGGTGGCGCTATAGTCGATCCCAACATTGCCCAAAAGTGAAGGTGTAGAAATATGGATCACATCAGGAGCAAAGTCATCCAGCTTTTGATTTAGAATATCTTTATGAAAAAAAGGTATTGCCATTTTATAGCTTTTGTTGAAAGGAAGGGCTATCGTGGGGACTTCAAAAACTTCATATTGAAATTCGGAAGTTGGTGCCACACCACAAACAAATAAAAATTCAAAACGATCACGCGGAATACTTTTGATAATCTGAAAAATGGTGCGGGAAGCCCCATCAAAATCTTCGATCAGAATCTCTGCAAAAAATGCAACTTTTATTTTAGGTATCATTGTTAACTCAGGTTATATTGTAAAAAACGAATATTTAAATTTAGCTAAGTTTGTCTAGATTAATGTTTTTGACTTCGATATACATGAGTCCGTCAATGGCATCGTTAAAATCAGTATCCACATTAAATGAAAGTAATCTAGCACTTTGCATCAGGTATTTTTTGATTAATATAGGCATTTTCAGTCCATTGGGTTCTACATCTTCAATGAGTTGATCTATGGCCTTCACGCATTGGAATGATGGTTTACTAAGTATTTCAGCTACCTTTAGTTTCAGTGCGCCTTTAAATGCTTTTTTGGGCGCAACATACAGCGCAAGTTCATTATCAAAATGGTAATTTGTAAGATATTGAACCAATAGCGACCTACTGAATAGTGAATAATGGCTGCTAATACTTGCGGCACCGATGATGTACTTGTATTCTGGATATCGATGTGCGACGGAACAAATCCCTTTCCATAATATAAATAAAGGCATAGGTCTTTGCTGATATTCTTTGGCCACAAATGCACGTCCAATCTCAATAGAATTATTAAAAAAATCGTGCATAGGTCCCGACATGTAAAATAGACTGCTAAGGTAAAAACCATTTAGTCCGTGCACGGCCATGATTTCTGTTCCCAATCCCATCCGATAGGCACCTACAATTTGATAATTACTTTTGTCAAATAGAATGAGATGGTAATAATATTGGTCAAAGGAATCAATATCAATAGATTTTCCGGTTCCCTCTCCTACCTCTCTGAAAGAAATTTCTCTCATCCTGCCCAGTTCAGTTTTTATAGCAGAAAAACCATCTAACTTTAAAAAAAATAATACGTAAAGATCATTTTCGAAAACTGGTTTTTGATTGAGCATAAGAGTTTCTACGTCTCTCTTTAATGACAATATTGATATGCTCGGGAGCACAGGCATTATCTTCTTGTTGTACTTCAATTTATTAATATCAAATATCTTTTTACTCCTGAATACATGACCTAAACGATAGCAATTGGTTCTGATGCTTTCAGAAAAGAGAGTTAAGTCGTCTATACTATTTTGATGTACTATGGAAATAGGCTTTCCTATTCTAACCGTAATCATTTTATTGGAGCTGTTAAATACTTCAGAAGGTAGTTTTGCAGTGCGCAAATAGTCATTGAGTACAGATACTATATAAAACAAGTCACTATTGCGAGCATGAAAATACATAGGGACTACGGGGACTTTAGCCTTTTTGATAAACTTTATAGCACTGATATCCCAAGTTTTGTCTGCTATTTTCCAATCCTTATTATTCTGCAATGTCGACACCTCGCCAGCCGGAAAAATTCCTAATGG
>JBBRJL010000506.1:0-2591 GCA_038219375.1 Chitinophagales bacterium
ACCTCAAAGGACTCAGAATATTAACCACAGAGGTCAATCCTGACAAAGTATATAAAGAAGCAAATAAAAGACTGAATATCAAAGAATATGAAGAGCTAATTACCGTAAGAGATAAAGACTCAAACGTAAGATTTGTAACCAAAGAAACTAATGGACTTATCTCTGAATTATTACTGCTCGTAGGTGGAAAAGATGATTTTGTGATGATGAGTTTTGTAGGAAATATCGACCTAAACAAGATTGCAAAATTGGCCAAAAAACTTGATATTGACGGTGCTGAACATCTTGAGAAAGTAAATAAGAAGAAATAATCAAAGATCAATCTGTAAATATTTAAATATGAAGTACTTATACACCCTAATTCTAATATTAGTAATTTCCTTAGCGAATATTTCTGCTCAAAAGTCTGTTAACACCATCGTTAATCAGCTAAAGAAGACAGAAAATTACGAAGGGATAAACATACCTGGCTGGGCATTGTATCTTGGCTTGAAGATCGCTGAACGAAGTGATGATAAGTTAAAAGACTACGAATTACTGAGGATAGCAAAACACATAAAATCAGTTAGAGTAGCTTCTACTTCATTGGATCAAACAAAATATAACGTTGTTGCTATCGTGAATAATTTCATCCATAGTGTGAAAGAGAAAGATCAATTTGAAGAGTATGTAAGTATGCGTTCAGAAGATCAAAATTTAAAAATAATGGTTCAAGAAAAGGGAGAAACCATAAAAAACATACTTATCTTTAGTACTGAAGGTAGTGATTTGGCTTGTATCCATCTGAAAACAAATTTACATCTTGATGATTTAAAGAATATTTTGTTTAGTGAAATAAAAAACAATACTAGTATGAAAAAATCAAATATTTAAATTTAATCTAATTTTAAAAATCAAATATCATGAACGTAAAATCCATATTCATTTTAATATTAGGAATCTACGCATTCCAGACAAATGCTCAAAAAAACATAGATCAAGTATTTAGAAAATATAAAAATGATGCAGGCGTAGTAGCTTTTAATTTTACAGGCGATGCACTTAATAAGATGAATGAATCTAAATCAAAAATGAAAAGTACGATCGATTTAGTAGAATTTTTCCTATTTGAAAATAAAAAAGATATAGAAAGTAGTGACAAAAGTAAAATCGCCAATGTCTTGACTAGGGATAAATTTGACCTATTGATTGATATTAAAAATAAAGATCAAAAAGTAAAGCTGTATGCTTTAGATAGTGGCAAATTTTTGAATAAGATCTATGTACAGATCAATACCCCTGACAACAATATTTACCTCATCCTATCGGGTAAAATTATATTTGAAGAATTGTCAGAAATGGGAATGGACTTTCAGACAGGAGATATGTCGAATTTCTTAAATATTAAAACGACAGAAGATATAAAACCTTAAATCCCCTTGATAAGGTTCTTTTAAAAAGATCTTACGTCAAAAAATTTAGACGAGCCTAACAAAAGTATAAAATTACTGGTGAAGAATAAGGGGTAAGGACGTGCCTTATTTGAAATAAATTATTGTTCAGTTAGAAAACATTTTTTTAAGATTAATGATACCATAATAAATGTCCATAAAATTCTTTTTAAAAATGATACTAAAATCCAAAATTAGACCATAAAAAAGTGCTTAAGTGTCGCCTTCAACCATACTTTTATTTTTCTATTTGTTTTTTTACCAAAACCATATACTTCATTAATTGATTTGTAGTATGTTTACGCTGTATTAAGATGAAGTAAAAAATGAAGCGCACTATAAAATTTATTTTCATGTTTCTATTGAGTTATTCAGGCTTGATGGGTCAGGATGTTCACTTTACAAATTATAGAACTGTAAGCAACTTTTTCAATCCTGCTCAGACTGGTGATTTCAGTGGTTACCTAAAGTTTCAGGTAGCTAGCCGCACTCAATATCAAAGGACTTATGAACATGGTGTTGCTGGCGTGGAGATGAACTTCACTTCCCCAATCCATAAAAAACATTGGATCGGCGCTGGGCTGAATTTAAATTATGATAAAACAGGATCACTCAACCTTAATACTACTGGTGGTGGACTTAACGTCGCTTACCATATTCCAGTAGACAAAAAACAAAACTCCATCATAAGCATAGGCGGTACCATAAATAGATTTGCCATCACTGCTAATGCTGATAAATATCGAAGTGAAACAACTATATTAGGAATGCCGGATGCAGACAGAAATACTATCAACGACCTTAATGTCAGCGTATTATCTATTCATGCTGGACTCCACTTAAAAACCAAAATTAATAAAAAGAATATTTTTGAAGTTGGTTTGGCAGTAGCACATTTGAATAATCCATATTTTAATATACTAGGAAGTAAAGACGAAGCAAGTTTGGGCAGTAGGCTGAATCTTCATACTGCATTTAAAACTGAAGTCAATAAGATGATTACACTACAACCTGCCATATATCTATCATTTGCAGAAGAACAAAACAATACCAACTTACAGCTAATTTCTGAATGGAAGATTGCCAAAAAAAATAAATGGAAAGGCATAGTAGGTCTCAGTCACAGAGTCGGAGAATCACTAGACTTCATAACAGGATATG
>JBBRJL010000507.1:0-2585 GCA_038219375.1 Chitinophagales bacterium
TACCATTCGGGGGTACTAAAAAATCTGGTTATGGTCGTGAACTCGCCAAAGATGGTATGATGGAGTTTGTAAATCGCAAGACGGTATACATCGCATGAAAGAAAACTTTACTGCAAAAGGATAGGGAGAATATTTAATTGATGGCTAATGCGAATAGTTTTTTGCGTAAGTAGAACCAATATTAGCTCAAGTGTTTGAAAATTCTTAACTTATTCAAATCATAGGTATAAAATTTTGAATTTACTTTGGAATCGGTTTGAATGGTTGATCAATATTCGTCAGTTAAGGGGATTTATTTATATGGTAAATTTGAGTGTAAAATTTTGAATTTTAATTGATTTAAAATATCAGCTGGCAGTTCTACAATATATAAATTTCTAAAGCAGAAATCTTTCAATATATAAATTTCGAAAGCAGAAACCTTTGAATAAAGTGAATACTTTGCTAACCGCTCAACTGAATAGTGGCATGATCCCAATAGTACATACAAAACAGCCCAATTAACTCCACCGATTTCATTGACGCTTCTTCAAAAATCCTTCCGTACCTTATGTTACGCAAGGGTTTTTTTCATCGATTGAATAAAAAATTTATTCGTTTATTTTGAACCATTTTATAAATACAATAGCTATAACTTACTAAATGCCTATATTCCAATCTAAAATAAACAACCGCTGAACAAAATAAGAAACGTTCCAACTATTACATTGGAACGCTTCACTATTTTATAGTAGATTACAAAGCAGCTTCGACTTCACGCGGTGACTTAGCTATCTTAAAAAACTCATTTACAAGCACTTCCGTGGTGTACTTTGTATTACCGTCTTTATCGGTATACGATCTGCTAGTGAGCTTACCTTGGATCACCACTTCATTTCCCTTGGATAGGGATGCAGCCATCATCTCGGCAGTTTTGCCCCAAGCAATGATATTATGCCATTCTGTATTTTGCGCCTTTTCACCTTTGTTATTTGTATAGTAATCGTTGGTAGCGATGACTAAGGAAAGCTTTTTGTTGCCATTTTCGAAGGTCACAAGATTTGCATCTTTACCGATATTACCTATGAGTTGAACTGAATTTTTTATGCTATTTGTCATGATTTATGATTTTTGAATGATTAAGATTGTTTGTTTTAAATTATGATATGAATGATTAAAAAGGAACTACTTCCACAGATGGAGCGATTGTCCTTGCAACTTTGAAGAACTCGTTGACAACGACCTCTGTGACATACTTCGTATTACCATCTTTGTCTGTGTAGGTACGATTAGACAGTTTTCCGACGATAGATACTTCATTTCCTTTCTGGACGGATGATGCCATTTGTTCGGCTGTTTTGCCCCACGCTATGAGATTGTGCCAAGATGTGCTTTTTACTTTTTCACCTTTAGTGTTGGTGTAGGATTCATTTGTTGCAAGTACAATGGATACTTTTTTATTGCCATTGTCAAATGAAACCAATTGAACATCTTTACCAATGTTACCTACGAGTTGTACTGAATTTTTGATTGTATTCATCATGATACTTAAGAATTTGTGTCCGTAATACATCTGTTATTTTGTGTGTATGTCAGGACGAGTGAAACAAATATTTGATCTTTCGATCGATTGACGATGCAAAGATGTAGGCAGCGGATTTCTGTAGTCGTTTAATATACGTTTAGATACGTTTGTTAACGTATCTATATGTGTACAAACGGTTATGTTGTTCGGTAAAGTGTTGATAATCAATATTTAGTGTTTTTTATGGTTTCGTTATTTTTTTTCATTTTTTTTCATAAAACTAGATTTATTTTGGAAACGTATTAATTATAAAGCCATTTTTAACCTTGTTTTTCTCAAAAATATGCTGTAAATGGAATGTGATTACCAGCTGTTATATCTTTTTGATGATCATTGAATTTAAGGTAAAAAGGATAATTATTTATTACGAAGTTCCACCCATCTTTTTTTCAGGTAATCTTATATTGTTATCCTATCCGACATATTCAACAAAATTATAAGATTGAGTCCACTCCGAAAAGTAGATTTATCACTAGGGTTAAAAGATAAAGATTTGTACTAGATTTATAATCAATATATTCCCCTTTAGGGGTAGGGGTGTTTCCTTTTAGGGATAAAGGGTAAAAAACAGCTGATTATCAAACAATTGGTGTTTTCGGAGTAGACTCAAGATAAGAATTTGTATTTATTTCAAATTGTCATACTTTGCCCTTTCAATATACAAAATCACTTTATGAATTTCAAATCAAATTTACTCATTACGCTCATTATGCTGTTTTTTATTCCACTGACATCCAATGCTCAGTTCTGGAAAAAGAAAAAGCCTGAACCTTTGAAAATACCTGCTACTCCTGAAACAAAGGAAAAGGATAAAAAAATAAAACCTTACAAAGATGTCATTACCAAAGATGCCATCACGTCTGAGGGAATGATTATTACGCATAAAGTCAAAGACAAAAATTATTTTGAATTGACCAATAAGATTTTGGAGAAGGAAATATTAATCACGTCAAGAATTTCTGGATTCGTAAAAAATCTAAATTTCGGTGGTGCAGGTGTAGAGTCGAGACCACAACAAGTA
>JBBRJL010000508.1:0-2575 GCA_038219375.1 Chitinophagales bacterium
ATAAGATTAACGAATTTGTTACAGTAAGAACAAACTCTAGATTTGATTTTAATGATACTGGTATTGATATGAAAGGAGCGCGATTGATTGAGATGTCAAAATTCACATTTAGACAGGCCATAGCAAATCTATCAGAGACGATGAGTGATAGATATCAGCAGTTACGAGCTACCCACGAAGCCGACCTTGCCACGGCTCAATATATGCTACATGGTATCTCGGAGACCGTGACACCTGCAATCAACCAAGTGAAGGTATTGCGTATCCTAGCGGAACATTACTATAGAGATGTACTATTGTCAGCAGAAATATTCGAACTCGAAGATGTGGCAGCTCAGTGTCCACTCAAAGGTGGAGATGCAGTCTATATGGCAAGAGGAGTCCTTGATATGCATATGATCACAACGGAGTACGACGACAGCAATCTGTGTCAGAAAGTAGAGCAGCGTAGCGATGCGTTACGTGTAGCAACTATGTCCATATCACCCAATCCATCATCGGGAGATTTCATCATCACCGCACCAGATAAAATCGACAAAATAGTAGTGACTGATATCAATGGCCGCATCGTGAACACTATAAATAATGTATCAGACATCACCTACACACTAGATGGACAGACACTAATACCTGGTATCTATGTCATCAAAGTACAAAGTGTAAATGATCAAGTAGAGTGGGTGAGCAAGCTTATAAAAATAGAATAAAATAACGTTTATAAGATAAGAAAGATTAGTATCTAAAGGCGTTGCAATCTGTGATTCCAACATAAAATATCTTCTTCCAAATAAATTTGGAAGGCCATTATAGTCTAGGGCAGGACAGGAACCCGAAAGATAGCCTTCCACGATTCACAGACTTTGGACGATAATACTACATCAATTCTTTATGGTTTTGACAGAAGTACACTGCATAAACAAATCTCTAAATATTAAAATCAACAAATCAGACTAAGGTTGAAATTAAGTGGTGATGTGATTTATAAATACTTCCGTAACGATAAAACACTTGATCATTAAAGCACTAGAATTATTTTTTGCGTAAAGGCAACGTTGTTGCATCTTTCTGCGTTGTAAAGTAGTATCATCAATACAATGAAATGAAAAATCGGTATTTATATCTGATATTAGCAGTGGGATTAGTGTCACTATTTTCAGGATGCGAAAAAGATCATATCGTAAGAGATGGTATGAGACCGATTTATTATGGATATGACGATTTTTCAGAGTTGAGAAGTGGACCACCACTGCCTTACGGGAACCTTGGGAAAATCGTTACATCAGGAGCCTTTATTTTTATCAATGAAGTGGGGAAAGGCATTCATGTCATCGATAATACTAACCCAAATTTGCCCGTTCAGCTATATTTTTGGTACATTATAGGTAACACAGAATTTACATTATTGCAAAATTTTCTTTATGCTAATAACGGGAAACACCTACTTGTAATCAATATCTCAGATGTAGCCAATATTAAGCTAGAAACTGTCATAAAAAATCAATACCAACCTGAACTTTTGGAGTTATTTCCAGAAAATTATGATGGATATTTCGAGTGTTATGACGGCTCTTTGGGTATACTAAAAAGTTGGGAAAAAAGTGAATTGACAAATCCATATTGTAAAACAAATTAAATGATCTTATTATGAACACTAAAATCTTTTTTTTCTTTATTGGTGTCCTATTTATTCATGCCTGTACTTCTGAAGATGTAGGTAGAAATTCAGAAAGTGCCACCAACTCAGGGTCTTACGCTACTATGCTTACGATTTCTAATTACTTATACGTTGTAAATAAAACGCAAATTACCACTTTTGATGTATCTAATGCAGGAAGTCCTATTGAAAAAAACAAACAAGATGTGGGATTTGACATAGAGTCATTATATCATCATCAAGGATTACTACTGATAGGTTCTGCAAATAATATGTATATCTATCGAATAGGCACAGATGGCATACCTCTGCGAGAAAGTACCACACAATACAATGAAGCTTTTGGTGAGGAATCTTGTACTAGCGACCCTATAGTGGTGAGAGGGAATATCGCTTACGTGACATTATCATCTACTGTAGAAGTGTGTGGAAATTTCAGGCTTATCAATGAACTTAGGGTGTACAATATCCAAGATTTGAAAGCACCAAGACTATTGAAAACAATGAATATGACATTACCCAAAGGGCTTGGATTAGGCAAAAACCACCTTTTTGTATGTGATCAAATAGATGGTTTGGTTGTATTCAATATTGATAATCCATTGAATCCTATAAAAGTGAAAAGTTTTGGTGGATTTGAAGGTTTTGACTTGATTGTAAATGGCAATTTATTGGTGGTAGTAGCAAAGGATGAGTTGTTGCAGTACGATATTACTGATGAATCTAATATCAAATATCTAAGTAAAATTGAACTGTAAACTGTCAAGATTCTGATTTAAAATACTAAAAAATGAAGTGGAAAATTGTCTTTTTATTGTTAATGTTCTCCTATCAATTTGGGTTTGCAACAATTAATTCGGATAGTACAAAGATTAAATATTCGCTTGGCGTGACACCATCAGCAATTTTGAATGTCTTGCC
>JBBRJL010000509.1:0-2564 GCA_038219375.1 Chitinophagales bacterium
AGCGTGATAAGCCATTATCCCAAGATTCCTACTCTGACGGGAAACAATACTATTGAGACTGTTGGCATTAATACCATCACCTCCTCCCTCAAAAGATTTCCCAAGCGAGTCTCTGCATAAGTTTAATGAAGCTTACGACCAACACAAGCTGCATAACTCGCCGCTTACCTAGGATGAACCCAGCTATCAAATAATATAGCGTTACTTCTTCCTATTTTTTTCTGCCTTCATGGTCAGCGGCGAGTCCTGTTACGAAGTGAATTATAAAGCAAGGAGTATTGGTGCAGAGACTTGCCTGGGAAGTGATACATTGCAAAGTAGTTCGTGAGACACGAACCACGGCGGAGGTTTTAAGGAAGCTAGTTTTATTATGTGTAATCAATATTAATATTTCTATCATTCTCAGACAAGTGAATGGGAGACTCTTTCCCTTCCCATTTTCCTCCATTTAATTGATATATTTCGTAGAAAATAATCCATTCACAAATCCAGGGAACTGTATATTCATAAATATTTATCCTCTCAGTCCATTTCATGTCTGGCTTAAAACTTAAACACAAGCTATGGTCTTGATACATATGAATTTTAAAAGAAGGATTAATAACTGGATACAAGATTGTTGATTTGGGTTCATTACCTACAACATATTCTATCATGATATTATACTTGTGTTTACAATTATCAGGCTGCAAATACCCTGTGCAAATCAATACATTGTCTTTAATATAACATCTTAAGAATGCATACTTATCTAACAGCAACTTTTGTTGGTAGGTAAGTATGCAATTTCTATTATATGGTTTAGTCCGACCGAAATATTTACTGCCCATAGTGGAATCGATGGTCTTGATTTTTTACACCTGTGCTACTTGTAGTAATGCCTCCATTTGAATTTGTAAATCCTGAGTTGGCATTAATTACAGTTGCTGTCGTACGGAGTTTTTGTAAACGAATTTCTTCAGCTTTTTGGGCACTTATTATATATAGTTCGTTGTTAGAGTCTGTGCCAATAAATGATAAAGTTTTTAAGTAATTAAACCAGTCAAAACAATACTGTGTGTAATAAATACCATTCTTCTGGTCTTCATAAATATATCTTTTTACAACTTCTCCTTTTGAGTTTTTTACCAAGTCAAATAAATTATCATCCACCTTTAAAATATCTCTAATTTTTTGGCCGACATTTATTCCATTTTTTTTGGCATAGGATTGCATTTTAGATGCCAGGCTCGTATGTAAGCTTAAGGTTGTAAGTTCAGATATGTTTAATAGTCCAAAATTTGCCCATAGAACTTCATGGTCATCGCCAAAGTCAATACCAATTCTTGTCTTTATTCCTTCAATTTCCTCAGCAAATAGCAGTTTCTCAATATCATTTTTTACAAAATACGTAATCAAACTACTCGCTGTTACTGCCATCCCCACAGCATCCTTTTTTGATATTCCTTTTCCTCCGAAATAAGCAAAAACGCCATCACCCTGAAGACGTTGAATTTGCCCTCCTAATGATAGGCAAGTGTGTATTGCTGCACTTTGTATTGTATTAGTGATAATGAAAATCTCTTCAAGTTCATACTCTCCAAATAATTTTGTGGAGCCTGCTATATCGATGAATACAGAAACTATATAATGATTTTCGGTATTATTAGTTCCTTTTAGATGTTTAAAGCTAGGATGCAAACCAATTTCAGCTGTTTCCATTATTGTTGGGTGCAAAATATTGCTTAATGGGAGGCCAGAATTTAACCGGTTAGATTTACTAAAGTTCCTTTGCTCAATAAATAATTCGCCTTTAGTCTTTAATGAAGGGTAATTATCAAATTGGTCATTGAACCCTTTTTTTAAATCATTTCGGTGAGCTTTGTTTTGGACAATTTCTTTTATTCTATCAGTATATTTAGTGTAAATCATTTTAATTAATTTTTATAAGGATTAATATTGTTAATGGGATTAGTAAGTAAAACTGTGCAAGCAAAAAGTCGTTTCCAATTTTTAATCGCTTAAATTTTTTTTCTAAGCCGACAGCTAAACAATGGATTTGTCTAGTCATATCCTCGATCACTTCGGGGTCAGTTGTTGTGTTTATTTTATCGATAAATAAATTCAATGGATGTTTAGCAACGCCACCAAAAAACACTAATGAACTACAATCGTCATTTGAATAGTTATCTTTTGTGTGAGGACGCATTGATTTTATAGTGTATGCAATTGAGATATAAGTACAAATAGTTAAGAGAATTAAAAATGACCAAATTGGAATATCATTAGCGATCTGAGTTTTCAACCCAAAATAACCGGCAATGATTCCTCCCAACATAAATGTATTCAAGCCAATATAGAATTCGCCTTTGTTATTTATCGTGTCGTAATAATGGTCAAATCTTTCCATTAAATATTTTAAATGCTCGTATTTTTCGTTCATAGTTTTACATATAAAATAGGTAGCCATAATTTTAGTGACTACCTATTGTTAGAAATAATTTAATTTTTAGTATCCTTTGGTGGAAAGCGATCATTGCCGTAGGAATCCTTATCCCTAATCCTACCATCTGGTCTGTGAATTA
>JBBRJL010000510.1:0-2560 GCA_038219375.1 Chitinophagales bacterium
ATGGCAGTTCAACGTGTACACCGTTGTCAGGTGGAGTTCCTTCTGTTTTTATTCCTCGCACTCTTCCAACATTAAGAGAGTTTGAGATCGTTACCACTGGCACAGATGCTATCACGGGACTCCAAAAAGTAAAGTTCGGAAACAAATCGTTGAAATTAAATGACCCTTACAATCATGATTTTTTAGCTCCAACTTGTCGTGGAAGCTTTGGTGTCAACAAGCTTGTTAAAAGATTTTTAGTTACAGAAGACAACAGAGATGTCACAGTTTGGTATTCTATTGCAATTGAAAATCCTGTTGGTCATATGAATACCCAACCATTTTTTAGCATCAGCTGTGATGTCGCTCCTTTGAGTGACTTATGTTTTGATGCAGATATCCTTTCCTGTGACAGTTTATATGCTCAGCCAGGATGCCCTCCTCAGTTGATGGACGTACTCGATTGGACATGTCATCGTATTAAAATACCACGCGCACAAATTGGCCAGATTGCAACAATGGAAATCGTAATGGGTGATTGCGGCCTAAGTGCACATAACGGCTATGCTTACATAGATGGGATTTGTGAAGACTGTGTTGGAGGCGCGTTAGGTTCAATGTCATTATCTAAACTAGGCATTGATTATGTATCCTGCAACGGAGATATCGCAAGGGTATGTGGAACATATATCGAACCCATTGTCTGCGGAGAATGGTACTTGGACTCTATTTTTGTTGGTGATCTGTATTATAGTACGAACGAAGTAATTGATACCGTAAACAAGACTTTTTGTTTTGATTTTAACATTTCAAATCTTGGTTTTAACAACACTATTGACATCTATGTAGGTGGCTTATTCAAAAGAAATGGCGGTGGCAGACTTCCTATACAGTTTAGCAATAATTTGGCAATAAATAAATGGGCATTTGAAGCTAAATATGAAGTAGAGGCAATTGTGTCAGAATGTCATAATAATAATACGCTAAATAATATTTCAGATGACTATTACTTTGTAAGTCTTACTGAATCAGGAATTACTACAGAGGCTTGGGACATTTCTAGGGAGCTGGATGATCCTTATGATAATGAATCTGGGGTATCTTCTATTGGTTCGGGAACAGGGTCGTTTACTCTCAATTTAGGACCATTCTTAATCCAAGAAGGAAGTTGGAATTTAGTGATCAATATAGGTGAATGTACTTATATTATTCCTATTAATCCTCCTCCTTATTGCTCTGGCTGCGCTGAGTTTAGGGGTATCCAAATCAGCAATGTGACTTGTTTGTCAGGGACACCTGATACTTGGACTTTTGACCTTTACGTGCCAGGAGCAGGTATTAACTTTTTATTAAGTGGTGATATTAGAGCCTTTAATACACAAATCACTGAAATGGCTGGCCTTGTGCAAACAGGATGTATTAATTATATTATTAATATTCCTGGTTTTACCTGCGAAACAACTTTTACAGTGTGCCCACCCAAACCATGTACAAATGCAGAAAATTGTACATTAGAATTTACGTATGACATAGAATGTGCAAAAAATAGTGGGACAGCATATAGTGTCACTTTTGACGTCACTAACATTGGTCTTAATTATTTGTGTATAAAACAAGGATCTTCTCCGCCTACGCCATACACAAAGAATGCAGCAATTTCAATACCCTTGGGTGGCGATGTTGAGTTTGAAATAATTACTTGTTCCAGACCAAGTTGTACCAATTGCGCAGAATCTTGTTTTAAAACTGTAAAAATATTCCAGCCTGATTGTCCAAGTGGTGACTTTGATGGTGATAAACTCAATAAGCCATCTATCGCTGCAGGAAATACTTATCAGCCACATGAAGTATTAAACGTAGTGCCCAATCCTATAGACAACAACGAACTAAGGATGATATCCAAATTAGATCAAACATCTATAGAAATATACAATTCAGTATCGTCGTTGCTACATCAATCCAATTTCACTGGATCAGAGTACAAATGGAATATGTCAAATATGCCATCTGGTGTGTACTTTATAAAGTACAAAGACGAAGTGGGTGTATTGCGCACCATTAAATTTATAAAATACTAAAAAATCTAAATTTCGGCATGTAAACAAATCAATTTTGTTTGCATGCCGATTATCAAAGTAATAAAGTTTTTCAAAAATGAAATTTAAGTTCTTTATTGTAATGCTTTATTTTTGTTTTTTCACTTTTTGGGGACATGGACAAAACATCTGTGATGAAAAGTGTTTCAAAAAGGAATTGTATACCAATGAACCCCAAACTTTTAGCGCAACAAAAATTTGGGAAAGCAGTCATATTGTTTTAACAACTGGTCAAACTCTTATATCAGACCTGGATGGTGATGGGTTTGGTGAAATAATCAGTACAGAACCATCAATTGTTAATTCTGGACTTAGCAATAAACTCATGATATTAAATGGGTTCACAGGTGAACTAATAAGATCTATACCTACCCCATATTTTATGACTTCTGATCTCGGTTCATTTTATTATTGGATGTTAATAATGAAAATGAACCAAAATCAAAAGTCATAAAATATGGGGTAGGTATAGATCTTATTAGTTC
>JBBRJL010000511.1:0-2536 GCA_038219375.1 Chitinophagales bacterium
CGATCTTTTGATAATCACTTATTTTATACTATTTATCCAAACATCGGCAACCCACGACGATCCCCGACCCTTATATGGGTAGAAAAGCCCTATATGGGTGGACTCACTAAATGGAAGTAAGGATTATCAATATATTATTAATCGTATTCTCACTCAATCACCTTCCCATCGCATGCTCCAAATCCAATCCTTACATCGTCTCTTTCACACCATCCACGCATCACTACGGTATCTCCATCTAGAATGAACTTACGCTCCGTGCCGTCAGGCATTTGTACTGGTTTCGTTCCTTTCCAAGCTATCTCTAGCATAGAGCCATAAGAATCGGGTGACTTACCACTGATCGTACCTGATGCTAGCAAATCTCCTACTCGTACATTACAACCATTGACCGTATGGTGGGCCAATTGCTGACACATATTCCAATACATATATTTGAAATTGGAAGTAGAGACATTTTGAGCTACGCCTTCTTTTGTCACAATATCTACAGAAAGATTTATGTCATAGTTTTTTTGTCCTTCGTAAGTCAGATAGGGTAGTACGTCAGGATTCTGATCTGGCCCTGAAGTACGGAAAATATCCAAAGCTTCTACTGTCACTATCCAAGGAGATATCGTAGATGCAAAGTTTTTGGCTAGGAATGGTCCAAGGGGAACGTACTCCCATTTCTGAATATCTCGTGCCGACCAGTCATTAAATAGCATTAGACCAAAGATATAGTCTTCTGCAACAGCAGTCTGAATAGTCTCACCCATTTGTGTTTCTTTACCTATTACAAAACCCATTTCTAGTTCAAAATCGAGTTGTTTGCTAGGTCCAAAAACAGGTTTGTCTGCTCCTTCTGGCATGGTCTGTCCATTAGGCCTTTTGATAGGAGTGCCGGAAGCCACTATCGATGATGCCCTGCCATGATAGCCCACTGGAAGATGTAACCAATTGGGTAGAAGTGCGTTGGCAGGGTCCCTGAACATCACACCGACATTGTAAGCATGCTCACGACTGGAATAAAAATCCGTGTAATCTCCGATCTGAATTGGCAAAACCATTTGGACATCTGAAGCCGGAATAAATATTTTTGATGTTATCAGGGATTCGTTATTCAAATATCCACCTTGGGCAAGGGCTACTTGTAATCTTTTTCTGACTTCATTGGTTATTCGTTTGCCAAGCGATATAAAATCATTCATATATCTGGAAGCAAAAATTCCATCCGGAAGATCCAAACCATCAAATAATTGAGTAGGTATACAAGCATTAAGATCGATGATGGTGTCACCTAGCCGACTACAAATGGCGTGGTACTTACCTTGGCTAAACACACCAAATGGAATATTATAAATTGTAAAATCACTATTTTTCTCTACTTCGATAAAACTTGTCATTTGGTTATTATTTTTTAAAATCTTAATAATTTTCTGGCAATACACCATTCAAATAAACGGCATTGGAAAAAGCAAAAGTCCTTTGTCCCAAAAGCTTCTGAAAAGTGGATTATCTACCATATAAATTGCCTGACCGTTACCATATGCTTGTACGGCAAATGAAACAGCATTTTCTAATTTCTTCTTTATGCCGCTACCCAAAAAACCAAAGCTATCATATTTGGATGGGATATGAATGACATTCCACATACCTTTTTGGGTGACATAGGTACTCGATGATGTCTTGAGACTGTAATAACTTTTGCCCAAGCCATACCCCAAAGGATGGCTATCATCCACTACGTTTTTTATGATGGCACCACCTGTGCCTTTACTTATACTTCTACTCTCTATACCTTCGAAATCGTTAAATCTGTCTTTTAATTCTTGTTTCAGTTTTTCTTCTTCGGCTGCCTTTTTTTCGTCTTCCGTCGCAAAGGTCTCGAAAGTCAATCCTTCTTTTCCTGAAAAATTTCTCAACGCACCTTCTATCACAATGAGTCTACCACCTTTATTGGTCCATTCTACAAGTGTTTTGAATCTTTCGTCATTTATTTTATAATATCCATCAGGAAGGATGATGGTATTAAAAGCAGATAAATCAGCTCTATCAAATTGATCCCATTCTACTATATTTATCTGATAATCAAGTAATTCATCAAAATAATACCAGATTTCACCACAAGAATTTGCGCTGACACCACGACCAGAAAAGGTCAGTACTTTGGGCGCTTTGATCAGTTGGAAATAATTGCCCCCGAGGTCACCACCTTTATCAGAAAAACCAGAAGTATGTTGGACATAATCAATAATATTGTGTTTTGATAAAATAATATTGATATCTTTTTCAAAAGCTTTTTTACGTTTATTGTCTCCTTTGTTGACCATTAATGTTCCTTTAGGAATGACTTTTCCTTGGTAAGAAGACTCTTTGATAGACATTCTTACTTTATAGTCTTTTTTGTGTAAATCTGCAAGGACTTTGACTGAATTTAAATCATTCCATGGAACTTGTATGCTGAATAGATTACTACTTTCTGGGTTAGATTTAGAGACAGCTGGTTTTGTTTTTGAGGTATCAGTCTTAAAGGCAGCCGTATATGCGTAACAAT
>JBBRJL010000512.1:0-2528 GCA_038219375.1 Chitinophagales bacterium
CAAGCAATTGATTTTCTAGAGGCCAGTAAGGCGTAAGATCATTTTTCGAAAGTATAGGAATCCACAAAAGCTATTGTTTTTGTGGATTTTTTTTTACCTAGATAAAATAGATTGTAAAATTTTATGATTTTAAATAGCACATTTTCAATGTTTTAAAATTTAATATTTTCTAAGTTTATTTTCTTTTTTGATATAAATCTATTTAGTCTTTCAAAAAATAGTAGACATATAGATATTATATTTTTACATTTGCCTGAATTTTTGGAATTTTGGGTCTAATTTTTAAGTAATATTTATGAGACGAGTTGTAATTACAGGTATTGGAGCACTGACTCCCATAGGAAATACCTACCAAGAATATATAAACGGGCTCCGAAGCGGAATAAGCGGAGCTGGTCCTATATCGAGATTTGACGCATCGCATTTTAAGGTAAGGTTTGCTTGCGAATTAAAAAACTTTGATGTTGAAAAATTTATTCCCCGCAAAGATGCCCGTAGGTTAGATCCTTTTGCACAATACGCATTAGTTGTAGCGGAAGAAGCGATGCAAATGTCGGGCCTTGATCTGAATACTATTGACTTAGATAGGGCAGGTGTAGTTTGGGGTAGTGGAATTGGTGGTTTCGAAACCATCGAACATGATATTACAGAAGCAGCTCTTTGGAATGGTGAGCCAAGGTACAGTCCATTCTTAATACCTAAGTTAATCGCGGATATTGCTTCAGGTCATATATCTATCAAGTACGGATTCAGGGGTGTTAACTATGCTACCGTGTCAGCTTGTGCATCATCTACACACTCCGTCATAGCATCATTTGACTATATCCGAATGGGGCGCGCAGACATCATGATCACTGGTGGGTCAGAGGCAGCTATCACCAAAGCTAGTGTAGGCGGATTTGCGTCTATGAAAGCAATGTCTGAAAGAAATGATAGCCCAGAAACAGCAAGTCGACCTTTTGATAAAGATAGAGATGGGTTTGTACTAGGTGAAGGAGCTGGCGCATTGATTTTGGAAGAATTAGAACATGCCAAAAGACGTGGTGCTACCATCTATGGAGAAGTAGTAGGTGCAGGAATGACAGCAGATGCATACCATATGACTGCGCCACATCCAGAAGGTAGAGGTGCCAGAAATGTGATGAATCTTGCTATAAAAGATGCCGGACTTAATCCATCAGATGTAGATTACGTAAATGTGCATGGCACTTCCACACCATTGGGTGATGTGGCTGAGACTAAAGCCATTCTTGCAGTATTCGGTCAATCTGCTTATGATCTAAATATAAGTAGTACAAAATCAATGACCGGTCACTTACTTGGTGGTGCAGGAGCCATCGAAGCAATTGCTGGAGTTATTGCCATTAATGAAGGTTTTATCCCGCCTACGATCAATCATTTCACCGATGATCCGGATTTTGACCCTAAATTAAATTTTACATTTAATACTGCTCAAGAAAGAAAACCTGATGTCATCCTAAGCAATACTTTTGGATTTGGCGGTCACAATGCTTCTATAGTCATTAAAAGATTCAATGGTTAATTTTGGATACAATACGTCGTTTTTATAATCTTTATATTTCAGAAGACAAAGAACTCACTAGGAGGCTAAAGCAGATATTGGGCTTTACTCCTGCTCGTTTGAATCTCTTCAAGACGGCGTTTTATCACAAATCAATGACTAATGAGACACCTGGTAAAGCTACTAATGAACGGTTGGAATACTTGGGTGACGCTATATTGTCTACCATCGTTGCAGAATATTTATTTAAGAAGTACCCTAATAAAAACGAAGGATTTCTTACTAAAATGAGATCCAAAATCGTGAAAAGACAGACACTCAATGAGATAGCTTATAATATGGGTCTCGATGTCATCTTGTCAGATTATAGCCTTGGAAAAATGAGTAGTTCTATGCTTGGCAATGCTCTCGAAGCACTCGTAGGTGCCATCTATATCGAATTTGGGTACGACAAAACTAAAAACTACATCATCAAAAATATATTGATGAGGTATCTCAATATGAATGAACTCGAAACTAAAGATGATAACCACAAATCTCAACTCCTAGAATGGTGTCAAAAAAATGGTAAAGAAATAAACTTTACAACACTTGCTAAGTTTAAGTTGGACAAAAGGGATTGCTTTAAAGTCGCTGTGGTAATTGATGGCGTAGAAATGGCAACTTCCGAAGATTTCAACAAAAAATCAGCAGAACAAGCAGCAGCAAGCAAAGTCATGCAGAAGCTGAACATATCAGAATAGAAATTAGATAAAAGATTCTCATGGATTCATTAACTCAAATCGTATTAGGAGCCTCAGTGGCAGAAGCTGCTTTGGGTAAACGTGTGGGTAATAGAGCGATGGTGTGGGGAGCGATAGCGGGTACAATACCTGATTTGGATGTATTGGCAAATGGTTTTATGACGCCTATTGATGCTTTGGCTTTTCACAGAGGGATCACACACTCTTTTGTATTTGAGATTATAGCTGCTTTACTCTTGGGGTGGATGGTATTTAGGATGTAC
>JBBRJL010000513.1:0-2523 GCA_038219375.1 Chitinophagales bacterium
CTGGTTGATTGCACCGGTCTTGAAAACCGGCGTACCTGAGAGGGTACCGGGGGTTCGAATCCCTCCTCTTCCGCTAGAAAGGAGCATCCTGTAAGTTCAGCTTATATGATGCTCTTTTTTTTTATTTCAAATTCAATAGAGGTACATTTTTTAATAATTATTTCTATCTAAAACAAAAATGTCATGGGAAGAGCATTTGAGTATCGTCGTGCAGCCAAAGAAAAAAGATGGGCCACTATGTCTAGGGTATTTCCAAAGGTATCGAGGTCTATTACTATGGCAGCGAAAGAAGCTGGTCCAGATCCAGAGACAAATTCAAAGTTAAGACTTGCAATTCAGGCTGCCAAAGCTGCCAATATGCCAAAGGATAATATAGATAATGCAATCAAAAGAGCAGCTGGTAAAGATGGTGAGGATTATTCAGAAGTAAATTATGAAGGTAAAGGTCCTCACGGTGTCTTAGTTTTTGTAGAATGTGCTACAGATAATACAGTTCGGACAGTTGCAAATGTAAAATCATACTTTAATAAAGCAGGTGGCGGTATTGTAACTACAGGTTCGCTTGAATTTATGTTTGACAGAAAGACTGTAGTAGAATTTGAAAAACCATCAGGATTCGATCCAGATGAATTTGAGCTGGAAATGATTGATTTTGGATTAGAGTCATTTGAAGTGGATGATAATACTATTTATGCGTATGGTAATTATACAGACTTCGGTACACTTACTAAAGCAATTGAAGAAAAAGGTCACCCAATCACAAAAGCGAATCTTCAAAGAATACCTACAACTCCTGTTGATTTTTCAGATGATCAAATGGTAGATATTGAAAAAATGCTTGATAAATTGGAAGATGATGATGATGTTCAAGCAGTTTACACTAATATCGCATAAAAGCTGAATTTTCATACATGAATTTGGCGTGTTTTACGACTTAGGAAATGATCCGTGTTGATATACTTAAATTTTGGCAACGCTTGCAAATATATTATCTTTGACATGGTTATGTTAAAATCATAGAGTCTGTATCGAAAAAATATCAATCATCTGCCATTAGAAATTATAAAAATTTTGACAACAAAATTTTAGGAATTAATTGGTCATATTTTATACTTTTAAACTGCTATGTTTCATTAAATCATATTTTGAGTTTACTCAGAAAATATACATTAATTGATAGTCATTTATTTACTAGACACGTACTGACCACTACACAAAAAGTGTTGAATACCTAAAGGGGTGGTAGTTGATTATCATTTCAATGGAAAACGATATCTTTTTAGTTTTATTCTAAAATTACTTTTTGGGCTTTGCTCATTTACTACACCCTAATTTGAGTAACAATGCTTAATATCGAGTATAGATATAATTAACAAATTCTACAGAAATGGTGTCATATATTTTTGTAGGATTTTCATTGAGAATTCTTTTTATAACTTCAATTGGGTCGTCAGTGACACATAATTGTTTTGAGTAGTAATTTAGGGAATCCATACTTGCATGTTTATCACTTCTGAAGGTGAATTCCTGACAGAAATTTAACTCTAAAAAGTCATTATTGATACTCATCAAGAAATTCGGTCTGGCATCAAATAAGATTTGGTTTCCTACCAATCTATAGCCTGTATTTAGTGTGTCTAGTGGTATAATCTTGTCGACGCCAACAGTGTCAAGATAGCCAAAAAACAAAGTTGCGTTACTCTCTGATCTGAATGTTATGGATCGCAACATTCCTTTTGTAAATTCCAATTCAATAATATTATTCAGGCTGTCTGCAATGACACTATTTGGTCGATTGAAAGAACCAAGGGTATCCGTAATTTTTCTAAGGCTTTTAGTGAGTGAGTCTATGACTATAAAATTTTTCTCGGATAGGTTAGGGCTATTAAATCTATATGAACCAGGGAAAAGTGAAGGGATTGTTTCTGTTTTTGAACAAGAAATGGCAAAACAAATGATTAATAGACCTAAAATCGAATAAAAATATTTTTTAATGAAATTCATTTTTGTTTAGTTTAACGATGCAAAAGTAACTTGAATATTTCTTTTACTATCTATTTTATAATATTTATTTCAGTCTTTAAAATAACGGACTATGCTCATAACGGAGATATCTTACATTATATTTTAGGAGTCGGATACCTTATCTTTTATAAATATGATAAATAATTCTTGCAAATGTATTCGTGGTTTTACTCGCAGATAAGTTTTAGCTCCACAAACTCGATATTCATTTATATTGTGGATTTCAATCTATCCTTATTACATTTGTGTTATATTAGTTACTTTCATATTCAAAACTGACCGATGATAAATATAAGATTCTTATGTTTTTTTTTGATAATCGTCTTATTAGTAACCATCGGTTGCAAAGAAAAAGTTATTGAAAAAACTAGCACACTTGTCAATGACTTTTGTGGGAAAATCCATCGGAACGATAGTGTAAGTTTGTCAGTAGCAATCGCTGGGCTTGATACTTTGATGGAGAAATCTACAGGTACTTACGTGCTAGAAGATGGCGAT
>JBBRJL010000514.1:0-2520 GCA_038219375.1 Chitinophagales bacterium
TACAATCTCGAAAACTTATTTGATACTGTAGATGATACTTTGATCAATGATGAAGAGTTCCTTCCTATCGGCGCAAGGTCGTGGACAGAAGACAGATATAAAGAAAAGCTCGCTAATATGGCGTTTGTTATATCGCAAATAGGTATTTCTGAAGCCAAATCAGGATTAAGCTTATTAGGTGTGTCAGAAATTGAAAATAGAAAAGTGCTTGAAGACTTAGTGATTCAGCCTTCCATAAAAGATAGAAACTATCAAATCATCCACTACGATTCGCCCGATGGTAGAGGCGTTGATGTAGGTATGCTTTATAACCCTAAACACTTTACACCGTTATATAGTAGACCTATTCCACTTATGATCTTTGATGATGGTAAAAGACGGTATACAAGAGATGTATTGTATGTAAAAGGTATATTGGATACGGACACCATCCACGTTATGGTTAATCATTGGCCATCTAGAGGTGGCGGTGCTATCACTGCATCTCACAGGAATAACGGTGCTAAATTGTGTAGAATAGTTGTAGACTCATTATTTAATTTAAATGAAAATGCAAAAATATTTGTCATGGGCGATTTGAATGATGATCCTACAGATGAAAGTCTAAAGTCTCACCTTAGAGCTGTTGGAAATATTAAAGATGTGAGAAAAACAGGTTTATTCAATCCTTTTGAAGACTTTTTCAGAAGAGGCCAAGGATCAAATGCTTATAGAGATTCTTGGAGTCTATTCGATCAAATCGTCATTTCTAAAGGTGTCACTAACAAAAAGAACAATGGATACTTCTACCTTAAAGCAAATATTTTTAATAAAGCATTTCTAGTTCAAACTTCAGGACAATATAAAGGATATCCTTTCCGAACATTTTCATTTGATAAATATCAAGGTGGTTATAGTGATCACTTCCCCACTTATATTTACTTGGTTAAAAACCTGTAAACATTAAGATTTGAAATAAATATTAAAATTATCGCTTATTCAGATGAAAAAGCGAGTTAAATTGTTAGTTTACTTTGGAACTGTTATGTTTGTCTTTTCTGAAAATTGTTATCAAAAATCCAACGACATCTTATTGAAATTGCCCGATGTCATTAACAATATATTGTAATCATTGTATACATCTCCTTTGATAAGTTCATGTAAGGCAACGCTATCTGTCATAATTTCCAAGTCTGGATATCCAAAACTCTCTTCGATAAATGCTGGATCTAAATCAGGCATCTGCTTCATTTCTAAAGTATGCTTGTTGTAAAAAACGATGGCTCGATCCGCTGCTGCTAGTGTATCACTGTACTGAGGCAGGAACTCCTGATTCAAACTTGAAAAAGTGTGGAGCTCTAGAATTGCAAGCAGCTTTTTATTCCCAAACCAATCCTTTAAAGATGTAGTCGTGGCTTTAACTTTACTAGGAGCATGCGCAAAATCAAGAAATACTAGTCGCCCCTTCGAGTTATTTAATTTCTGTAGCCTTTTGCTTGCACCCGAAAAATCAGCAATTGCCTTGAAGAATCTTCGTGTATTGATACCCAAAGTAAGACAAACCAATCTAGCAGCATTGAGATTCTGAAGATTATGATTACCAATAATGGAAACAGGATAAATTTCATCTTCAAAAACAATGGACATCTCATCATTTTTCTCTAACCCACCATAGGGCAATTTTACCACTCTCCTATTTGATTTATCAACCAAATCTTTCAAAACTTCATCATCTTTATAATATATCAAAGTACCATCTTCTTCAATCATATCAAAATATAAAGAAAATTGGTCCTTGTAATTTTCAAAAGTTGGAAATACATTTATATGATCCCAGGCTATACCTGTCGTTACCGTAATGTGCGGTTTGTAATGGTGTATTTTAGGTACGCGATCCAATGGACTACTAAGATATTCATCGCCTTCTATGATAATAAGTGGTGCATCTGTCAATTTTACCATCCTATCAAAACCTTCCAATTGCGCACCGACCAAATAATCAAAGCTCACATCCAACTTTTTCAACACATGTAGTACCATAGCGGTAGTTGTTGTTTTACCATGACTACCAGCAATTACGATGCGCTGTTTGTCTTTGGATCTTTCGTAAACAAACGCTGGATAAGACATTATTTGCAAGCCTAGTTCTCTTGCTTTGACCAATTCAGGATTATCTTCTCTAGCATGCATGCCTAAAACTATAATATCAATGTCGGAGGTAATATTTGATTCAAACCATCCAAATTGTTTTGGTGCAATACCTGCTAGTTTGAGTCTTGATAACGAAGGCTCGTATATTTCATCATCAGATCCTGTCACTTCATTCCCTTGAACATGCATATCCAAAGCGATATTATGCATTGCTGCTCCACCAACTGCTATAAAATGTACTCTTAACTTCTTCAATCTAATCCTGTTTAATGGCTCAAAGGTACTTCTTCAATGCTCAAAGCAAAAGAAAATGTTAAATTATAGTAAAAGAAACGACAATTTAAGAAAATTAATGCTTCGTATTGAATATTAAATAATATTTTTGTGTTT
>JBBRJL010000515.1:0-2513 GCA_038219375.1 Chitinophagales bacterium
CCTTGTTAATCTTACATTTAGCCCTGGTGTACGTTTCTTGGCGATAGGCAATCAAGTACTCAAGCTTGAAAAAAGCAATCTAGAGACAGCCGTGTGGATGACAGCATTAGTAGGCACTGCAAGTAATGATGCAGGTATAGCTTGTTGGAATTCAAAATATCACTACAACGTTGAGAGACCTGAGTCTTATATCCAAAGAGTAATTGACCCTTCATGGGAACCTAATCTTTATAATCCGCTAACTGGTGATGAAGGGGTTACGCCGTCATTCCCTGCATATCCGTCAGGTCACGCCACAATGGGTGCTGCAGGTGCAGAAGCATTGGGACATATTTTTGGATATTCATACAGCATGACTGACAATTGCCACAAAAACAGATCAGAATTTGAAGGTACACCACGTACATTTGATAGCTTTGAAGAGATGGCAAATGAAAATGCATGGTCTAGGGTTCCACTTGGTGTCCATTTCAGAATGGACTGCGAGGAAGGTGTAAGATTCGGTAAAGAAATAGGAAGGACTGCGCACAGACTTCCTTGGAAAAAATAATATTTGAGAGACCTTTTTTTAAGGCTTTAGGAATATCATATTTCTAAAGCCTTTTTTATTTTAAAAATTAAACCCAAAATAGTCGTTAGAACTTCGTTATGAAAGCTAAAAAAAAGTATATTTGTGCTGAAATTTAATTTATTTACTTTAAAACCTCACAAATGAAATTGACATTTTTTACACTAACTTTCCTTTTTGTTTGGACTAGTATTTATTCTCAGAATTTTTTATTTAATGAAAATCAGACTGGTTTAAACTTTTCAGGACGTTTGTCATCTTACGATCAAATCAATTTGTATGGCTTTAATGCAGGCTTTACTATAAATGGCAAGCTTACCTTAGGTGTAGACTTAGAACATAGAAATGGCGAAATATTTGACAATGCGCAATCGTTTAGCCCATATCTAAATTATCTTTTAGTAAAGCAAAATAATGATACAAAACCAATAAGTATCAACTTTCATACTTTCTATAAAAGTCAAAAAAATACCTATAGGGATTCAAATTCTAAACTTTTTGGACTAGGGTTAGGTATTTTCAAAAGTTATTATTTAAAAAATAATATCACAATCATTCCTGGGGGAAACCTAAAATGGTCTCATGGAACTTTATACATTAGTAATGAAGAATACACTGCAAGTGACATAAGTTATAGTTTGGATCTAACTGCAAAATATAATAATGTTTACATGACCCCAAGAGTATTATTTATCAGAGGTATGCAAATTTTTGAAGTAGATTTTGGTGTAGTTATATCTGGCAACAATGGTAAAAAGAAAGAAGATTGATATATATATAGGCGATAACCAAAAAAAAAAATCATCTTGATATGTAATCATCGAGATGATATAATACCAATAGTACATACAAAATAGTCCAATAAACTTCATCTTTTTCATAAATTCTTCTTCATAAAATATTTCCATATCGAAGGCTGTGCAAATATTTTATGAATCGACTCAATAAAAAATCTAATTATTTATTTTGCACTATTTATTAATACAATTGGTATTATTGAGTCTGCTCCGAAAATTAAATTTAATACAAAAGTTAAAAGATAAATATTTGTACTGTAATGATAATCAACTGTTTACCTTTAGGTGTTCACCCCTTCAGGCAGTCACACCTTCAGGGGACGGGGGTCGTCGGGGGTCGGATAAAGGGTTAAAAACAGCTGATTATCAAACAAATGGTGTTTTCGGAGTGGACTCATTATTTGATTTACAAGTTATTAAACAATGTCGTTTAGTTAAGCTAATCCTGTAGGTTTTACCCATCCTAAATCCTACTCACGCAACGCGTGACGGGCTATTCAAAAGGAAGGACTTCATTAATTGGTCTAAACCAAACAACAATGAGTTATTAGATCAAAAATCTGCTAAGAACAAAGATCTTATTTTGCCTTAAGTTTAGCACTTCCTGATTTCTCTTTCCCTTCTCTAATGTATTTTATTTTTACTTTTTCATCAGGATTGAATGGATTGAGGGCTTCAAGGAGTCCACTAGAAGTAAAAATACGTTTATCGTTAATTTTAAGGATGGTATCACCACGTCGCAAACCTACAGATTCTGCAGCTGATCCTGGTAAAATATCCGTCACTATTACACCATAATCAGTATCTTCTATCATAACACCAAGACTCACTTTGTTTGTATTTGGTGCGACTGAGTTAAAATTGATTGATCCATTTCTCCCTTGAAGAAAGTCAGATTCGTCTTCTCTCTCCTTCCACAGCATTTTTTGTTTTTTGTCACCTTCTTTTTGTCTTTTGTTGACTATGACTTTTTCATCATTTCTCATTTTTTCCATATCATTGGCATCGATATGAATTTGCATGACATCACCTTCCATTTCTGTATTTATGTCAATATTGTCCAATTCTCTTCTAATGTCATCCGGCATTTCTCCTTCTCCATTCCACTCCATAGTGCTTGTACCTTCATCATCAGATTTAATGATTTT
>JBBRJL010000516.1:0-2508 GCA_038219375.1 Chitinophagales bacterium
ATAGAAGTGGAAATGACGAGAGAAGCCAAAATCCGAAAGGCAGGAGGACAGATTTAAGTGACAACTTGTAATTAAACCAAATGAAGACCGAAGAATTCAGAGCTATATCTGATACGATACCTCATGAACCTGGTGTGTATCGCTTTCTAGACCACGATGGCACTATCCTGTATGTAGGTAAAGCAAAAAGTCTCAAAAACAGGCTAAACTCTTACTTTGGGGACAAAAAACATGCGCAATTTAAGACCGTTTTACTTATTAGAAATGCTGCACGAATCGAATTTACAGTAGTGGAGACAGAGCACGATGCACTTTTGCTGGAGAATTCATTAATTAAAAAATTTCAACCAAGATATAACGTAAGTCTCAAAGATGGGAAATCTTACACTTACATTTGTATCAAAAACGAAAGATTTCCAAGGGTATTTTTTACAAGAAGGATCATCAGAGACGGATCTCAATACTATGGGCCATACACTTCAAAGTTCAGGGTTAATATCTTATTGGAAATCATTAAAAAACTGTTCACACTTCGTACTTGTACGCTCAACTTGACCGAAGAAAACGTCAATAAAGGCAAATTTAAGGTTTGTCTTGAATACCACATCAAGAATTGTATGGGACCTTGTGAAGCACTAGAGTCAGAGGAATCCTACAATTATAAGATAGAACAAGTCAAAAACATCTTAAAAGGCAACCTAGGTGGTGTAAAAAAATATATCATAGATCAGATGAAAGTCCACGCTGAAAACTTGGAGTTTGAAAAAGCACAAGTATTGAAAGATAAATTAATTGCTTTTGAAGATTATCAATCCACTTCAACTGTAGTAAGTACGACGATCAAGGATATAGATGTTTTTGCTATTAAGAAGGAAGAACAAATGGCTTATGTCAACTATCTCAAGATCATAAATGGTGCGTTGGTAAATACCGATATCAGTGAAATGGTCATGAATCTTGATGACGAAATAGAAGATTTGTTGTCATTTGTGGTGCCTACCATTCGCGAGAAATTTAATAGTATTGCGCCAGAAATCATTGTGCCTGTGGAGATTATCTTACCTGATGACAAAATTGCAGTAACTGTCCCACAACGCGGAGACAAGAAAAAGCTATTGGAGCTGGCAGAAAAAAATATAGATTATTTTATCCTTCAAAAACGAAGAGATGATGTCAGTCATCAGAAAAAGATTTCATCAGCAGAACGTATCTTGACCACGCTCAAAAAGGATCTTATGATGGATACAATACCGTTGCACATTGAGTGTTTTGACAATTCTAATATTCAGGGAAGTAATCCGGTGTCAAGTTGTGTTGTATTCAAAAATGCAAAACCGAGCAACAAGGATTATAGACATTTCAAAGTGAAAACGGTCGTGGGGCCCGATGATTTTGCTTCTATGGAAGAAGTAGTATATCGTAGATACAAAAGAATGATCGAAGAAAATAATAGCTTGCCGCAATTGATTATCATAGATGGTGGCAAAGGCCAGTTGAGTTCTGCGGTCAAAAGCTTGGAGTCACTTGCTATTCTTGATAAAGTCACTGTGATCGGGATTGCAAAAAAGCTTGAAGAGATATTTTTCCCGGGTGACTCTCTCCCACTCTACATCAACAAAAAGTCTGAATCTCTCAAACTAATACAACAGGCTAGAAATGAAGCACATAGGTTTGCCATTTCATTCCACAGAGATCTAAGGTCTAAAAATTTCCTTGGAACTCAACTGACCAATATTCCTGGAATAGGTAAGGTAACAGCTGAAAAGTTGTTGAAAAATTTCGGATCAATTACTAGACTAAAAGATACACCTGTGGAAGAGATTGAAAAAATCATAGGTAAGGTTAATACCAAAAAGGTTTTGGAGTATTTAGAAGAATAGAATATTTTCTTCTAGCCCAATGCCACGTCAAGCATCATCATCACAACGAATCCGCCAATAAAGCCAAGGGTCGCAATATCGGTATTTTTGTCCTGTTGGGTCTCAGGGATCACTTCCTCTACAACTACGAAAATCATGGCTCCAGCTGCAAAAGCCAAAGCGTATGGCAAAATAGGTGTAAAGAAATGAACGGCAAATGCCCCGATTACTGCCGCTACCGGTTCGACCAAAGCAGATGATTGTCCGTATAGAAAACTCTTACTAGAACTCATTCCCATTCTTTTCAATGGCATGGCTACGGCTATGCCTTCGGGAAAATTCTGAATACCAATACCAATAGCAAGTACTACCGCACTAGCTATAGATGCTTCAGGAATACCAGCCGCTACGCCACCGAACAGTACACCTATGGCTAAACCTTCCGGTATATTGTGCAATGTTATAGCCAAAACAAGTAAGGTAGTCCTTTGCCAAGGTGTTTTTTTTCCTTCCGCTTCTTTAAAGTTGATGTGTATGTGTGGTAGCACCTTGTCTAATGCAAAAATAAACAAGGCGCCCAAAATGAATCCAATTGAAACAGGGATGACTTTGGCAAAACCTTCACCACCAGTCATTTCTATGGCTGGGG
>JBBRJL010000517.1:0-2488 GCA_038219375.1 Chitinophagales bacterium
TCCAACGGCATTATAAACTAAGTAATCATTCCAATCACCTTCAAGCCATGTTTGATCTTCTTCATCTAAAGGATGTCTTACACCCATTTCAGGGCCACTATTCATTTCAGTGCCATCAACAAAAGTAAAATAAAAACCTTCTCCAGGACGGTAATTGGGTGAGTTGTCAAGGTTTATATCGCCAAAGTGGACTTCCATAACACCATCTTCATAAAACCATAATTGGAAGTTGATATAGCTGTCAAATTCATCTATAGACGCATCTGAATTTAATCTATTTTTTGTATATTGGACGACTAGTGCTTGTTTTCCATTTTTGGTTATATAATTGTACCTGACATCCGACTCAATATTGTTGGGATCTAGTACATTATCGTATTCATAGCCAAAAGACATCATTTTTATATCAAAATCTGGATTATATTCAAAATAACATAAAGATACATTATCGCAATAAATATGAGTATAAAGAGAATCATAATATGGAAAAACAAATGGCAGGTCAAATCTTTTTTCCCAATTAAAAACTCCACCAACCTCTAAAGCAATGGAATAAAAAGAATCCAATGCCACATACTCCGTACGAAAAGTATCGAGCTTATAAGTTTGGGCAGTAGTACCAAGAGATATCAGTATACTAAACGTAATAAAGATTAAATATTTTTTGGACATAAGTATTGGTTTTTATAAAACCCACAGGGTCTTAATCCTGTGGGTTCATTTTTTTAAAATTATTTTTTAAAGACAACAATCAAAATCTAATGTTGCCGTTGCATTTAAAGTTATAGATCCATGAATCTTTTTAAATGTCCCTACTACATCGCCATCACAATGAGCCATCTGAGGACCAGATGAAGCATTAATACCATCATTTACAGTTGCATTTCTCTTATTACAATTATTGCAAGTTTTAGTCTCAGTTTCAGTTCTGAAAGTAACACAAGAAACTGTGCTTTTTCTGTTTGCAAAAATTGTAGTTTCAAGTCTATTGGCGTCTTTAGTCTCCCATCTATTTCTAACATTATTCCATCGAATGGACCTATTATCCGCTCTTTCATAAGTGGAAATCCAATTTTTGAAATATTGAGCTCTGTATCTCATAGCTTCTGCGCCACTTATAACTGAAGCCCAACCAGAATCTTTTTCTCTTGTATCACAAGAATTTTCATTTGGATTAAAAAGGAAATCAACAATCTTTACATTTGCTATAAAACAATCTGGAACAACAATAACGCGAATAAGTGTTGTATTGTTTATATCAAAAAAGTATTCAAAATTTCCATCAAACCTACCCGTAAAATCAGGCGTTGGTCCAGGTAATGGGATATTAACAAAACCTAAAAATACTCTAATATCTGCTTCGCCACTTCCCCAAATGAGGTTTTTACAACTTCCAAAAACCCTAATTCTGTTACATCCTGATTTTTCAACAGTAAGTTCACATGAACATGGTCCGCTGACAAACGACTTCATATCTGTATCCTCACCCCAATATGCGCCGTCAGGAATTTGATTGACAGAAATTTGGTTTCCCTTTTCTAACTGTCGTATTTCATTCTTGGTGTTGATATCATTTATGTCAGATATTAAAATCTGAGTGTTATTGATATATGTTACAAGTACATCACCGATTTGAAATTCATAGTATGGATTACAAATCTCCATCATCACAGGATCTGTTAAAAATGGACTGTAAGCATCTTCGAATCTTTCAAAAACATCATTTTCAAGAAGGTGAGCAACTGAAACAAAGTTTTTGTCAATAAAATTGCTTCTTAGGTCGTCTGGGCTAGTTTCAGCTAATGCTGCCGCATTTGCATAAAAGCTCTTAAAATGACTCGTATCCCTAAAAACAAACAAGTCATTTGTTTTTAATGGAAAATCAGACAATGCTTGATTGGTTCTTGAAACAAGTGTGGCTTCTGGACTTTCATCTACCGCATTATCATCACTGCAAGAATTTAAAAAAATAATTTGGGTTAAAAACCCGAATAAAAGAAAAATTGAAATTAAATGTTTCATGTTTAAAATTTTTTTGATTTAAAAACAAAAGGTTAATAAAATAAATTAAATACCCTTACTCTTGAACAAATCAAAAAAGAATACATACCTTTGACTTTCCGATGTCTTCGGAACGGGAGTCGTCTCCATTCTTGCTGGAATGGATCAAGGATGGCTCCTTTTTTATTTTAGTTTAGCCTTGGGTTATAAATAATTGTTACAAGGCACTGTCTCCTGAGACAGATCTTCCTTTGGGTTTTTGTTTTGATTTACTTTTTTTGTTTTTAATTTTTAATGGTTACGAAATCGTTTCTTGTGAGTGTTCCTGCTTAAAACATGTATAAATCTAAAATAGCGTCTAGGGTGAAAAGTAATTAAGACACAGACTTGGACGATAGATACTTGTACATAATTGATAATCAGCTGTTTGCGGCAAAATTTTCACTCCTTCAGGGCCTGATGGTCAAGACGGAAAACGGTTGATTAG
>JBBRJL010000518.1:0-2483 GCA_038219375.1 Chitinophagales bacterium
GGGCAGTCTCTCTCGGGATGAAAGATGTCGAAAGAATTCTATCACACGATGATCTAGCTTATGTCCGCATACAGCCTGAGTTTGAACCATTCAGGACAAGCGGATTCAGATTGAATCCATATGAAAACAGACCAGAATCCAATCAAACAGCGCCATCTACGCCAAATGTAAAACCTATCGAAGTGCAACAGATACCCGACGATCTTGATGATACGCTTCTCTCACAACTCAATAAATTGTCTGAATTGAGAAAAAAAGGGATTTTATCTGAGGATGAATTCAACTTTGAGAGAAAAAGGTTGTTGAGATAATAATTCAAACGGGAAAACAGTTATTTTATAATAAAATCAAAATAAGAATAAGTATTGCTAGCAAAAGAATTGATTTCTCAGACATTGGTGCCCTTACAAACATCGGATACTGGAGACGAAGCGCTCACTATGATGCAGGTGTACCACGTACGTCATTTGCCAATCGTCAATTTTGAACAATTGCTAGGTGTCATTTCGGAAGAAGACATCCTTATCCATGATACCAAAGAAGCAATCGGAACTTATAGACTTTCATTTCTTAGACCTTATTGTTACGAAAATGAACATTTATTTGAGGTAATGACTAAGATGGGACGGTTTCAACTTACAATCATTCCAGTTATTGATCGTAATGAAAACTACCTAGGAATCATTACGATGGAAAATTTACTACAATATTTTGCCACACATTTTTCATTTGCAGATCCAGGTAGTATTTTGATATTGGAAACATCAAAAAGCAATTATTCTCTCGCAGAAATAGCTAGGATTGCAGAATCTGAAGATATTACCATATTGAGTTCTTTTGTCAATAATATACCCGATACAAGCTTAATGTATGTGACACTAAAGCTAAATAGGCATGATATCAATGCGCTAAAGAGTACTTATGAACGATTCGGGTATCAAATATCAGCTTCATTTTCTGAGGCAGAATATCATGATGGACTCAAAGAGCGATATGACTTACTGATGTCATACCTAAATGTCTGATGCGTGTGTTGAAAATCGAGCGAAATATAAATTACACAAATCATAAAATCTGTTATTTTCGTTTGGTTTTTACCATTGTCTCATCATTTGGTTTTCCAATGTTTTGTTGCGCACAAAGTGACTATGTCATCATCGATGTCATAGAGATAATAGGAAATAAAAAAACGAATCCTCTCGTGATTTTTAATGAAATGGATATTCATTCCGGAGATACAATATCCTTGGAGCAATTAGCAAAAAGACTATCATCAAATGAAAAAAGGCTGCAGAGCATTGGCTTATTCACAAATGCTAAGATTAATCTAAAAAATTGGAATACCGATATTTCTACCGCCAATATTGAGATCAACATTCAAGAGAATTGGTACATTTATCCCTACATTATATTCGAACTAGCGGATAGAAATTTTAACGTATGGCGGGAAGAACAAAATTATGCTTTCGATAGGGTTAATTATGGACTTGCCTTGACACATATCAATTTTACTGGAAATAAAGATAAGCTAAAACTCAAATTTCAGCGTGGTTTTACTCGAAAGTATGAAGTCTCTTATGAATATCCTTATCTCAAAAAAGGTTGGGGCTTCTCTACCAATTTTAATTATACGGAGAATAGAGAATTAGCTTATCGGACATCAGAAAATAAACTATTATTTTACAAAAATCCCGACGAAAGAAAATTATTTAATCAGTACCGAGCAAGTATTGGATTGATCAATAGAAGAGATGCTTTTACTTTTCAGAATATTAAGTTGGAATTTGTATCAGCTAAGGTCGATTCTTTAATCCCTCAGGCACTAAATCGTGATTATTTCCTCGATGGAAGAGCCAAAATGAAATACTTTCTTTTGGACTATTTATTTAAATTTGATAATACTTTATACCCACTTTATCCCATAGGTGGATATCGATTTGATGTTAATATAAGAAAAGAAGGGCTCGGAATATTCAAGGACGTTAATAATTTATGGTTAACAATAGGTGGTGAGCGACATACGACCTTCAAAAAATGGCTGATAGTAAGTAATCGTCTGAAGTTCAAGGTAAACCTCCAAAATAATAAACCACCTTATGTACTCAATTCAGGATTGGGCTACTCCAGCGATAATATTACTGGTTACCAACTGTACGTTCTTGATGGTAGAGACTATATTTTATCCAAAAATGCTATTAAGCTTCGAATCATAGACAAAGACTTCAGACCGGCCAAATGGCTCCCACAACAATTCAAAGTCATGAATATAAAGTTGTTTTTCAGGTTTAATCTAGATTATGGTTATACACGTGACCCTTACTATGGGAATTTAAATCAACTGACCAATACAGGTCAATTTGGATATGGTCCTGCTTTGGATATGATTGTATTTAATAACTTTACACTATCATGTGAGATAGGAATTACTCAATTTGGCGAGCAAGGTTTTTTTGTTGAAAGTGGTTTTAATTTTTGAGATCAAA
>JBBRJL010000519.1:0-2480 GCA_038219375.1 Chitinophagales bacterium
CTTTGTAAAGATTAATCTGGAGGTGTATGAATACCTACTCAATCCTGAAGGAATGGATATAAACCAACTTCATCCAGATGTAAGGACGGTGGTGAATAGTATTTTAGATTTTGAATAAAAATAGTCGGGATAACTAAGATCAATTAAGAGATAAAATTTGAACGAAATGCAACAAAAAGAAATTTTAGAAGAAGTAAGAAATAGAATTGAAAAAGAAAGAAAAAACAGAACAGGTATATTAGACCTTTCTATTTGTGGGTTAGCATTCATCCTTAATTGGTTGTTGTGGAGTACGATGTAATGTATGTCGTAAAAATGAACAATATAAATCATAATAATGAAACTAAAATTTGAAGTTATACCAGCTACTGATTTACTGGATGGAGACATATTTTATTGTACGCCAGATTTTGATTTGAATGAGTTTGGACCAGAATATTTGATTACGGGTACAGATCAAATCTTTATACGTGATGATTTTAACGAAGAAGATGATGAGGGCAATTATAGTATCTTGGTCAATGGTGGTTGGACGATTTGGTTTGTTCCAGATGCGACAGTAGTAAGATTGGCACACTATAGAGATTTGCTTCGTATCATAGATATGGTCAAGCTAGGCAATCCAGAAATGCCTATTGGCGCTAATGATAGTACAACTATCTTATCAGAATATTTCGAAACCTTTCCAGAGCAACAAAGGAGTCCTTTAGATGATTTAGACATTAATCCTGAAGATTTCAAGGATAAATCGAAAAACAAAGATGAAGATGAGATGCCGTTTTGATATGAAGAATAACAAAATTTTGATACTGTACTTTTAGTATTTCCAGTATCTTAGCACTATTTTGTTCCTATAAACGTTATACTCGTAGTAAAATTACACAGTCAAATTGCTGATATTCAATATATTATAATTATCGACATTATAAACACCTTCTTTAACAATGATAATATTGTTAAAAACACGTGACAACAAAATTATTGTCAAATGGATTGGATAAGAATAAAAATGAGTAAAGTACCACGGTACTACGTGACTATTCATTTGCAAAGTGACAAAGATTAGCAAATATTAGAGCCGAAGCAAAACATAAATCCAGTATGGTCGTTTTTTTACAAAGAATGCCATATCGGCAGAGTTTGTTAGTAGTGGCGATAAGTTATTGGTTATCACCGAGTCAGATCGGTCATCTACTACAGTTTTGTTTCCAGGGGAGTATTAGTGCTCCCTTTTTTTGTAATTTTGCTGATTAATGATATAAATCCATGTTAAGAGTATCCATGTCTTCTACAAATAATCAAAGTATAGCTATAAATTTTTTTAATTTTGCGGTAAGAAACTATATTTCGGCTAGAATCCTTTACCTAAATAATCAATTACATGATGCTGGTGTTATGAGCCATGAAGCATTTGAAAAGGTAATGAAAGCACTAATTTATTTTAAAGACCCAAGTTCTCGTCTAGGAAGTATTCATCAGCTTAATGGACTCAGAAACGAATTATTTCGAAATTTTGGTCTGGATGAGTTGAGAGACGCAAAAGATATTTTTAACTATTACGAAGACTGTTATTCTTACCGTTATCCAGACAAAAAGCAGCCAAAATCATTCTCAACAGGTACTGATAAATTTAAACCCTTGGATAATATATTCTTCTATTTTCATGAAGAATGCTTAAAGGAAATTAAGGATGATAATATTAAGTATTCAAGTGGTATTTTTACAGAGACCTCATATTACTTTAAATCCTGTGATACAAATGATCTTTATAAAATTATTCCATCAAACGAATATTTTACAATTGAGTATATAAATATAGCTAGAGACTATTGGCACAAAAAAGGATTCTACATTAAAGACCAAAACGGTTTTACTAAATATCCTAATGGCTCAATGACAAGAGAGTATTAGTTTCTTTTTCTTTCCATTATTCAACCCACTTTTGTTGCCCAATCGTTGCCAAACCTCCTGAAACCCTTTATTTATAGGCATTTCAGGATAATGTATAGGGAAGTAAAAATTTAGGACCTTACGTTTAAGTTCGATATGTTTTTGTGATTCAGTGTCATAATCATAGTTGATAAATAGGGTCTGCTTGACCTTGCTTGGCAGTCCTCCAAGCCTCTAAATTATGTGCTGTCACTGAATATAGACTCCATTAAGTCTCTAGCTTTATAATATCTGACTATATCTGTGCCTTTTAGAATAATTGTAAATAGGAATTAAAAATAAATATATTGATAATATTAATTCTTTTTGATGCTACTTTTCAAGACAATTTATCTGAAGATAATAATTGATTACTACAAATAACTCAACCACCATTTTTCTTTATGAGACTGTTTATAATTGTCGAATTTTTTACACACTGGATAAAGCATAGCGATAATAATAATCCAAATAAGATATACAGTTATAAGGTTAAAACCATATCCTTTTAGAGCTTCTACTCTGGTAATGAATTTAGGCAAAATCATGGT
>JBBRJL010000520.1:0-2477 GCA_038219375.1 Chitinophagales bacterium
ATGATCATTGCAGAAATGACAAGCTGGTTGACAGGAGGTAACTTAAGTAGTGTTATTTCATTATTGGGTGTTGATATTGATTTTATTATCTTTTCTGTTGCATTGGGGCTAAGATCACAATTGGCAGTCAAAGAAAGGCTAAAACTTAGATTAGAGAAACTGCAACTTGAAAATGAAAATATTTTATCTACTAGCAGGATCAAAACACAAATAGCACAAGACATTCATGATGAAATAGGTTTGGGACTCACTTCTATAAATTTCCTTATTTACGAACAAAAAGCAAATCACCCTGAAAATAAAATTGCTTTGGACAAAATCTCCCATTTGAGTTCGTCCCTAATACAAAAAATGCATGAGATCATATGGTCTATGGATAGCAACAAAGATACTGTAGAAGAATTTTGTAGAGAAATTAGAAGTGTTGTCTATACCTTTATGGAAGATCATCATTTGGCAGGGCAAATAGAATGTGAAAATAATAATGAAAATATGATGATCAACGGCGTTTTGCGTCGGAATTTGTTGCTTTGCATAAAAGAATGCCTGAATAATATAGTCAAACACAGCATGGCAAATAAGTTGGATATAAAAATAGTCACAACAGAAAATCAAATTTATATTACAATTCAAGATAATGGACGTGGATTTCTATTGGATGAAAATTTCAATACAACTTCCAATTCAGGTAATGGCATAAAATTTTTAAACAAGAGAATCAATGTTTTGGAAGGAAAAGTAATATTCAGTAATGAAAATGGTGCTAAAGTAGAAATCCTTGTTCCTCTGAATTGATATTTGGTCAATTTTATTCGCTTTATCAAATTTCAGTATAGTGCTAAAGTACTATTACCCAATACAAATTTTATACCTATCTTTGGGCCCAATCCCAAAAGTAAATTTAACACTAAGGTTAAAAGAAAATATTTGTACTGTATTTATAATCAACATATTACCTTTAGTGGCAGGGGTCTTTCACTTAAGGATTCACCCATTTAGTGAATCACCACTTTAGGCAGTCACCCCTTCAGGGAGCTCACCCCTTCAGGGAGCTCACCCCTTCAGGGGCCGGGGGTCGTCGGAGGTCGTCGGGGGTCACCATGGGTCGCCGGGGTCGGATAAAGGGTAAAAAACAGCTGATTATCAAACAATTGGTGTTTTCGGAGTAGACCTATCTTTGGAATTGTAAAAATTTGGGTATATTATTACAAAAATTAAAATGTCAAATAGCGGAAAATCAATATTAATTATTGAAGATCAGGAGATCATCAGGGTAGGCATTCATAATATGTTATCTCTTAGCAAGCTCTTTGACGAAGTGTACAGTTTTGGGTCAGGTGAAGAAATAATCACACAGATTCCATATTTACGACCACCGCATATAATATTGCTAGATTTAGGCTTGCCTGGTATGAATGGTATTGAGACTATGAAAAAATTGCTGGAAGTGTGGCCTGTAAGCAGAGTGCTTGTATTTACCATCTTCGAGGACGATGATCATGTATTTGAAGCTTTGAAGTATGGTGCATCAGGATATATATTAAAGCGAGAATCTCCCGAAAACATTATGGCATCCATAAGGGAGACTATGGATGGCGGTGCACCGATGAGTCGGGAGATAGCCCAGAAAATCATCCTGACATTCAAAAACCAGAAAAAAGAAAAGGATATAGAAATAAGTCATCTCACCGCCAGAGAGTATGAATTGCTCAAACTGCTGGCAGAAGGCTACCTAAATAAGGAAATAGCAGATCAATTAACCTTGAGTATCAGCACAGTCAAAAATCATCTCCAGAATATCTATCTCAAACTACATGTTCAAAACAGGAGCGAGGCTATCATAAAGTATATGAAAGGGAAGTGATTGCAAGCTTGCTGTCTATTACCACAAAGTGTGTAGACTTTATGCCAATCGTACATTTAAAAGTGTAAGAGGTAAATCATAAGCTATTTTAACCATTTTTTATTTCCCTACGTACTGCTATAACAAAAGTTATAGTACTAAAGAACTATTGTGGATACAATAAGTAGTTTTATCTTTATGTTATTAATTAATTTTTAAAAAAAATTAAGAATACTTATAACTTTCTGCAGTTTCAACTAAAATGGTGTCATTTTAATCATTTAATAACCTGCATTCAATTCTTTTTTTCAAAAAGTTATCTTGACCATACTTCTTCCAAATAGTTGTATCCGCTTCGATCGATAGTGGGTCTTGATTGTTTTTAATGTACTTTTCAACTGACAATATTATTGGGTCATTAAAATTTTTAACTTTTAATATTGAATTTCTTGGAATACTATATTCTCCATCATAGGAGTAGACAAAAACAATTACCTTATCTCCCTTTCTCAATTTAAGGTTAAAAAAGCAATCCGACTTAAAATACTTTTCGTCGCTAAAATTTTTACCAATATATTTTCTACGGTCGTTTTTAGGGGGATTCTTGATTTTTACATCATTAATTTTAATTACC
>JBBRJL010000521.1:0-2476 GCA_038219375.1 Chitinophagales bacterium
GCCGCTAATATGGAAAAACTTCCTGCCATAGAAGAGTTGACCAAAAAAACAATTGCAGATTACAATGCAGGTAAATTGGTAACAAAATCACTAGAGTCAGGTCTAAAGTATTATATCGTGAGCGAAGGTACTGGAGAAAAAGCTAAAGAAGGAAATAATGTTTCTGTACAATATTATGGTTCACTTATGGATGGAACCATGTTTGATAACTCATTTTCTAGAGGCGAATCATTTCCTTTCACTTTGGGAACAGGCCAAGTGATCAAAGGTTGGGATCAAGGAATTCCTTTATTAAATCCAGGTGCAAAAGCATTTTTATTTATACCTTTCCCATTAGCATATGGTGAGGCAGGAAGTCCTCCGACAATACCAGAATCAGCTGACTTAGTTTTTTACGTAGAATTGGAGAAGATAAATAATTAATCAATTATTTATTCCACATAATATACATCCGTCGCTTTAGGTAATCCAATAGTGACGGATGTTTTTTTTTAACAATATAAACACGCAGGGCAATGACCAATGAACAGTTAGCTGATATCAGGGTGCGATTGACATCGGTAAGGAGGTATCTTTGACGTTGATCGCCGCACTATTGAAATAGAAGAAAAAGAACAACTATCTCTAGATCCAACTTTTTGGCAGGATTCTGAAAAAGCTGAATTAATACTTAAAGAACTAAAAGACAATAAAAAGGCGGTTGAGAAGTATGCTACTTTGTTGTCGAGTACTGATGACCTAGAAGTTTTGCTTGAGTTCCAACGAGAAGGGGAAGCAACTGAAGGCGAAGTTGATGAAAAATACAAAGAAATGTTGGCTCAACTGGATGATATTGAATTCAGGACAACATTGGATCAGCCTGAAGACCAACTTAGCTGTACCCTTGAAATAAATGCTGGTGCAGGTGGCACGGAAGCTTGTGACTGGACATCGATATTGTATCGTATGTTCATGATGTGGGCCGACAAAAATGGGTTTAAAGCTACTGAACTCGATAGGGTAGACGGTGATGTAGCTGGTATAAAATCTATTTCGATCGAGATAGAAGGTGAATATGCTTATGGTTTGTTGAAAGGCGAGAATGGTGTACACCGACTTGTAAGGGTTAGCCCATTCAATAGTCAAGGTAAGCGTATGACTTCTTTTGCATCTGTATTTGTGCATCCGATGATAGATGATACTATAGAAATAGAAATAAGTCCGGCTGATATCGAGTGGGACACATTTAGGGCTCAAGGTGCTGGTGGTCAAAATGTCAATAAAGTAGAAACTGCCGTAAGAATTAGACACATTCCGACAGGTATTGCCATCCAATGCCAAGAAGCTAGGTCTCAACATATGAATAGAGACAAAGCATTGAAAATGCTTAAGTCTAGACTTTATGAGATAGAGTTGGAAAAACAAATGGTAGAAAGAAATAAAGTAGAAGCAGGAAAGATGAAGAACGAATGGGGATCTCAGATACGGTCTTATGTCCTGGATGATAGACGTGTGAAAGACCATAGAACAGGTTTCGAAAGTAGGAATACAGATTCCGTTTTGGATGGTAATATAGATGGTTTCCTAAAGGCATTTCTAATGTGGGATGGAAATTAAGTCATTATTCAAAGGTTTCAATCATTATGCCATAGAAGTTCGTAACTTAGCATTAAGCATTGATTTTTATCGTGATATACTTCAGTTTCCACTACTCCAAAGACCAGAATTTGATTTTTCTGGTGCATGGTTTGATATTGGAGATGGACAGCAAATCCACTTAATAGAAAATAGAGATGTACACATCACTTTGGCAGGAAGTAGAGCGCTACATTTTGCCTTCGATGTAAGTGATCTTGTGGTATTGAAGTCATATTTGATGGACAAAGGTGTATTGATAACAAAAGATATCAAAACTCGACCTGACGGCGTATTACAGATGTTTATAATGGATCCTGATGGATATTATATTGAGTTTACACAGATGGAAGGGTAGAACTGTGGGAGTAATTTGTTTTGTGCAGACTAATAAATCAAAATTTAAAATAACTTTGAGTCCGCTCCGAAAATGCTACCTTTTAAATAATCAATCGTTTTTCCCCTTAACACCTAAAAGGGAACACCCCCGCCCCTAAAGGGTAATATGTTTATTTTCATTTATGTATATATATAATTTATTTAAATGTGATTTTGTAATTACCTTTTGCTCTGGACTCAACTTTTAAAATTTTATAAATATGGTTAGCATGAAAAATGTAATTAGCTCGTGGTGTATAAGTGCTTTAGTATTTATGATGGTGATTTCTTTTGGTAAGGATGAAGACACGCTTTTTAAGGATTGTGTTTTGCCTTGGACCGAACTCGAACCAATCACCCAAGTTGAATTACCTAAAGAGATAGTAGATTTTGCCTATTTGACCTTTCCTGAAGTGGATACTTTTATAGGTGGCGTTATCAAATTCTGTGATGCTGGAAATCGATTGTTAATTCAATCTGAAGG
>JBBRJL010000522.1:0-2464 GCA_038219375.1 Chitinophagales bacterium
GCGCTTCTTCATCCATCAGAATTGCCTTGATGACTGCCTTCAGATTACCTCTGACACCATTACCATCATCATTGAAAACAGTAGCTACCCGTCCGATATAAGCATGGGAAGGATTGGAAGTGACTAATCTTTGGATAAGTAATCGGGTGATGAATGGTCCCGTATTAGGATGGTTGAATAACATGTCAATGGCGTCTTCTATATCTTTCAAACCCAATTGTCCGTCAGGAATAGTGATGCCGCTGATCAGCTTTTTTTCGCCTTGCTGATGCCAGTCTTCGTACATACGCATAGGTTGAGTCAGGTCTGCGCCATATATATTATTGCCAAACTCAGGAGGATTCATACCTTCGAGCGAAGCACCAAATCCAAGACCAGTGAATACTTTTGCCATCTCTACAATGTCATTATTTGTATAGGTAGCTATGTCATTTCCATTTCCATCTTTTTTTCTCGTGCCATCAGTATTCAATTCATACAGACCAATGGTAAAGAGCTGCATTACTTCTCTCGCAAAATTCTGATCAGGATTTATATTGTATTCAGGGATTGTTTTCGGGTTGTTCAAGTGACTAAGGTAGAAGCCCATACACGGATGAAGTGTCATTTCTAGAAGTAAATCTTTATAATTGCCAAAAGCATGTCGTGACAACAGGTCGTAATAGGAAGCTAGTCCACGCGCTTGCCCTCCGAGATCCGTTTGGTCTGAAATGACTAAAATCTGACTTAAGGCATAAGCTACCCTTTGTCTCAACTGATCTTTGCCATACACTGCATTGTTCCACCACGAATATCTGAAGTGTTGATTATTGGGATTGCTTGATACATCGTTTGGATCTTCCCCTTGTGTGATATAAAAATCATAAAGAACTTGTGCAAAACTATCAGTCGTAGTCAAATATTGAGCGCGCACTATCTCAAATTGGTCATCTATCCAGCCTTCCATACCTAGAGCAACTGATGCATTGATATCCCCAATGGTATGACCAAAAGCCGCTTGAGAAAGCAGTCTTGACATTTCTGCTCGTTTGCCATTGAGTCCAGATCCATCTATGGTCTTATCACCGGTAGCGGAGTCATAAACGAAGGTTCTTTCATCTTCATCGCTTGAAGTGACTACGATGCCCTTGCTATGTCCTGCACCAATATAGTCGGTATATGGTTGGGCTGCAGCAAATGAAAAAGTGAAAAAGAAAATAAATGTGTACATCAATATTTTCATATCGTTGGTTTTGACTAATGAATACTTAAGTAAAGACACTTCAAAGTTGTATTTCGCTCCTTCGAACGCAGAGCAAAGTTAACGTTTTTGGTCTAGATTTCCCTAATGTCTTGGGATGCGACTAGTTTAATACCAATAGTGTAAACAAAATACTCCATTAAACGCCATCTTTTTCATTGATTCTCCTTCAAATTTGGTTGTTTATTTATTTACAGACATTTTATGTTATGATCTATGAATTAAAGAAAAAAAAGATAAATGAAATTCACAAAAATATCTGACACTTTTCGCAAATCATTGTCAATTAAGAATATTACCATACCAATAACTGAATAATTATAAAAAATATTAGCTTCTTGACATAATGGGTATTACATTTGCAGATTAAAAAAAAAGTTATGGGTAAAGTCGTGAAATTGACGGATGTCACTAAAAATGTTGAAATCATTTACTTAGAGTTTATGACTGGTTTTTGGGAACAACATGATTTATATTGGGAGCTCTCAGAGGGTGGGTTTTATATTTGGTCGGAATATATTGAAGTTGTTAATACCGTCATTAAAAATGAAGCTAAGATACTTGCAGCAGCAGCCAATCTATTGATTATTGAGTATAATAAGGATCGCATTTTGGAAGAAGGCTACCAGGAATTTGAAGATCATCTGAAACTATTATCATCTTATTATCAAATAAATCCACATGAGATCTCAAAAATGTCGGCTGACCTTAGGAATAGTTTACAAAAAACATCTTTTGATCTAGAAGAATTAGCATGGAATGACGAAGCTGATGAACATAAGTTAGGAACGGAAGACGCCATAGACAATTTTAAATTGACATCAGATGTGCTGGGTCAAGCATCGGAAATCGTGAACAAAAAAAATAATTTTCATGTGAAAATTTATTTTGACAAAAGTTTTCCATTTTCGAATGAGCAATTAACCCAGCTTATCAATGAGGAACATTCGAGAATTATAACAAATAATACTATCAACTTATATCAAATATATTCTTATGAAAACGAAATTTCCTTTAGCATAGATTGTCATCTTGGATTTTTGATACATTTGAGTGAAATATTAAAAGAGCAGTATCAAATGGACCTAGGTTTTGAAGTAATAAATAATTGTGATGAAAATGCCTTTACGCCCGATATGCATTACTCTAGCTTTATGGCAATCTACAGAGATATTAATGAATCGAGTCTCAAAAATGGAGATGGAAATGAGCTAATGGACTATT
>JBBRJL010000523.1:0-2462 GCA_038219375.1 Chitinophagales bacterium
AAACTAGGTGTCGACTTGTTGGGTTTCAAAAATATGGTAGGTGTCATAAAAGACCCTGAATTTGTATTTATTTTCACACCTTTTTTAAAAACCTTGGGTGTTGATCAGATGAGAAGTGGATATGCCGAACTACTCAAACATGGCTTGATTGCCGATAAAAACGCATGGCTTGTTTTATCTAAGGTAAACGACTTGACGACACTCAACTTTGATCAGATGGTCTACGATTCTGTATTAATCAAAAAAGGTGTTACTGAAAAAGATCCGAATGAAGAAGGCATACGCAAGATACTTAATTTTGGGCACACAATAGGTCATGCATTAGAGTCATATTGGATGGATAGCAAATCGCCGCTTTTGCATGGTGAGGCAATAGCTATAGGTATGGTTAGTGAATCATACTTGTCTTATAGAATTGGAAATATTAGTGAGAGCGAACTATTTTACATTCGAGATACAATAACACGAATATATGGGCATAACCCAAAATATCTCAAACCCAAAGAAGAATTAATTGCCTTAATGCGCAGTGACAAAAAAAATTTTAACGGAGTAATAAAGTTTGCATTACTCGAAAATGTAGGTCAAGCTTGTTATGACGTAGAAGTAGGCAATGATGTGATAGAAGACAGTTTTTTATTTTATAAAGAGCGAATTTAAACTAAAGATCAACTTTCTTTTAGCTGACTCGTACAAAGATATCTTATCTTCAAGACCTAAATTTGTCGTACTAATGTAAATTGATCTCTTTTTTAGATCATTTATTTGCGACTTTTGTTACTAATTTGTACTTTGCATCACATATGAATAGAGTCGTATTTATATTTTTGGGTCTTATAGCTGTTTTTGCCGTTTCGGGTCAGAGCATAAATACTGAATTTGGTAAAAATCGGGTCCAATACCACGATGATTTTAATAATTGGTGGCAGTATGAGACAGAAAATTTTATCACCTATTGGTATGGTAAAGGAAGATTTATTGCTCAACCTGTGATACAATTGGCTGAGATAGATCATGATGAAATACAAAGAGTACTCGAGCACCGCATCAATGATAAAATAGAAATTATCGTCTACGTGGATGTCACCGACCTAAAGCAAAGTAATATAGGTACAGAAGAATCCTTTACCAACAAAACTGGCGAAACAAAGATAGTAGGTAATAAGATGTTTGTTTATTTTGATGGAAATCATCAGAATCTTAGACAAAAAATAAAAGAAGGTATCGCCACTGTCTATTTTAATAATATGCTTTTCGGCTCTAACCTTCAGGAAATCATTCAGAACGCTGTACTGATGAATATACCTGATTGGTACAAAGAAGGCGTGGTCGCCTATTCAGCATCAAGTTGGAATCACCTAATAGAAGATGAGTTGAGAGACATTTGGGCGAGGAAGGAAAAATTCAGAAATTTTGATAAGCTGGCTGAAGAACATCCTAGAGTTGCCGGTCACTCTTTCTGGTTCTATATAGAACAAAATTATGGTAAATCTGCTATTTCTAATTTGCTCTACTTAACTAAAATAAGTCGTGGTACAGATAATAGTTTTGAATATATACTCAATGCTAGCCTACCAACACTGAAAGACGAATGGAATAAGTTTTACAGCCAATTTTATCTAGCCGAAGAAGGGAAGTTTGCGCCAACAGCTGAAGCGTCAGAGATACGATTGTCAAATAAAAAGTATACTCCAATAAGCAATATTAAGTTGAGTCCGGATGGAAATAAGTTACTCTATTCTTATAACGACCAAGGGAAAATTAGGGTAGTCATCAGAGATTTAACTACGGGCAAAGAAAAAAGAATTTTAAAATATGGGTATAAGAATGTATTTCAAGAGACTGATTACAACTATCCATTATTAGCATGGCATCCTACCAAGCCCGAAATAAGTATTATCTATGAGCATCGGGATGTCATAAAATTAATAAAGTATAATATTGCCAAAGATGAAAAAATGGAACAACTCATCCCTACAGCTTTCCAAAGGATTTATGCGATGAGTTATATTGATAATCTAGATTATGTTTTTTCTGCTAGCTTGGATGGATTCTCCGACTTATACCTTTACAAGTCAAAAAATCGAAATTATACAAGGCTCACAAATGATTTTTATGATGACCTGAATGCAGAGTACGTCACTTATCAAGGCGAAAAAGGCATACTTTTCAGCTCAAACAGAGTGTCTGACACGATCGTAGACCTTAGTTTAGATACTATATTACCCATTGGGAACTTTGATATTTTCTTTTTGCCCATGGGTGAAAAAAAACTAAAAAGAATCACAAACACATCGTACACGAGCGAAATGTTTCCTTACATGAAGGATGAGAATCATATTATTTATCTTTCTGATCAATCTGGAATTAATAATGCTTATGTTTTAGATATTAGCAAAAATACGTCTCAGGCTATATCAAATTTGGATAGAAATATCATACGCCATCACGCCATAGTTAGT
>JBBRJL010000524.1:0-2459 GCA_038219375.1 Chitinophagales bacterium
AGTTGCTAAAAACTCGTACGCCAATCCTTTATCAGGAATAGAAACAACAACATCATATGTCTCAGACACACCGATGATCAATCTATCTACTTCTACCGGCTCGACATCATTACCATCATTGGCTACTACAGTCATTTTGCCATTTTTAATGATTTTCAAAGTCGAAAGAAACATTAAGGTTTTCCCAGCTAAGTTTCACTTGCCCTTTGTTTTTACTTGTTTCTAAAACTTCATAGGTAAGTGCTTCTACTATAGTCTTATTTTTATTTGGCTTTACTTTTAATCGCAATATATCACTTTCTGAATTATAATCATCAGCAAGGTGCATATCCCACGATTTATTGATGATTAATATCCATTCTTTCTCTCCGGGTATTGTAAAAAAACCATACTTACCTTTAGGAATATTTTCTCCTTGAATTTTTACATCATAACTAAACTCTATCCAAGTGGCTTTATGCGCACCTGTTGCCCAAACTTGATTATAGGCAACCAATCCATTCCAAATATTTCGACCTCGTACCCTAGGAGAACCATAGTCTATATGTACGTGATTGTCACCAATCATTGCCATACTTGATAAGCGAGGACTTAATGGCTTCTTTTTTACACTAGTAGTGTCCTTTGTGGTTGAATGATGTTCGTGCTGAGTATAAGCAGAACTTGAAATAGAAATAAAAGCAATTAAAAGGATTAAATTTTTCATTCTTTTGTTTTAATGATTTATTAATATTTTTTTATAATACACCAAACCGATGTTTGTTTCAATTCTTACAAAATAAATACCGGCAGCGATGTATTTGCTATTTATTTGGACCTGAGAAGAACTATTTTTCTGTTCGAATATTTTTCTGCCATCTGATGCTATGATAGATATATCATACATATTTGCATCTGGTAATTGAATTGTCAATAAATCGTTTGAAGGGTTTGGGTAAACCAGAAAATTATTTTCAATGTTACCTTCATTTGATTCATCAATACCCACAGAGATGAAGTTTTCAACTTTTATAATTTTTGATACAGAAGGAATATCATCCACCATTGCAAAAAGCTGGTAATAACCATCTAATACATTAAAAGTGTCAGTAGGAATGTTTGCCGTAATAGTATTGCCAGATTGTGTATAGGCAAGTTCAACATATCGGTTATTTCCTGTATTCATCATATGAGTAACAATCGGTGTAGATATTAAAACAACCTGTGTTACTGCGTTTGTTTTAATTACATCAAATACAATTTGACTTCCACGTTGATATGCATTTTGTGTGAAATTAACTATTTCAGGCCTTATTCCTCTGAATAGGTAAGGCGGTTTAAATCCTTCAATAATGCTAAGTGGTGGTTCATTACCCGGCTGTCCTTCACCACCTGCCATTATAATTCTGCCATCCGGAACTAAAACAGCGAGCGCATGATATTCCCGCTTATATTTCATAGGAGCCAATCGCCGCCACTGATCAGTGTAAGGATTGTAAATGTCAGTAATATCCATCATACCCCATTGATTGACGGGTGTGGTATTGGTATTATCTTCTTTCTGTCCTGCTATCACTAAAATATTTTTACCCGGTAGCAAGACAACTTCTGGGCGAGATCTGGTAGGGATGGAATTAGTTCCTAAACTCCAAGTATCGGTTTGCTCATTGTATTTTTCGATTAAGTTGCCTGAAACGCCATTTGTAAAAGATTTGTATCCGACAGCAACCACTATGCCTTCGGGCAAGTGTACTAGTTCATGGTCAGCATGGTCACCATTAGGCATTCGATTCCCTTGTTGAAAATCTGCACATGCGTCCCATAGCTGTGTTTTAGGATCATAAAGTTGAGGTGGACGATGTGTCATTAATACTTTACCATTATACAACATCAAAATGGGTGATTGTTCCTGCGGAATGGCAGTATTGTCAACGGCTTGAGATATTCCTGTTTTTGGGTCATAAATCTCAGTTGAGTTAGTGCGTTGCGGATTGAGTTGAGTACCTCCTCCCGTGATTAAAATTTTTCCGTCAGTAAGTATCGTGGCAGACGGATACCACCTGTAATCAAGCATATTGGGTTTTGTCTGCCATTTTCCAGTTAAGTAATCATAAGTTTTAATTGTTCTTATTCCTGGACCATAGGATTCAACTTCGGCGCCGCCAGCAAACAATACTTTTCCATCGGGTAATTGTAAAGGGGCTGCACATCCTTGAAGTTTTCCATCACCTTTGATCAATATTGTGTCGTTTTTTTGTGGGTCAAATAAAAAAGGGTCTTTTGTATCATGGCAATAATAAATTTTACCATCAGGTTGGAGCAAACCTAGATCTGTACCGCCAAGAGGTTCAGGTGACTGAATGATAAAATCCCACTGTCCTGCTTGTGTTTCAGGCAATAGTGTAAAATCATAGGTAGCATTGGAAGAAAGGTTAATACTAATCTGTTGATATTCTTTATTGAGAAAAGAAACTCCAAGC
>JBBRJL010000525.1:0-2457 GCA_038219375.1 Chitinophagales bacterium
TATGATCGAAAGCAGATATCCTATCTGATGCTAACATAAGCAAGATCTCGCCGAGATCGTAGACATCCCTGACTTTGCCGTGATATAAGTTTTGGACACCTGGGAAATCAAAAGAGGTATTGCGAATGGTACAGTTATCTACTGTCATATCATAACAGAATGTAAGTTAAATATTGGTCACCGAATTTCTATCAAAAAGAACATCCTTTAGTTCTTTGATTGCTTTGTATTCATGAGGTAATACTTTTTTGAATGCTTCTTTTACTGCAAAGTAGGCGCCTTTCTCGCTGCCTGGAAGGTTTTCTTTGACGATTGCTTTTACGAGTTTGACATCATGTTTGAGCATACCGCGTATAGAAGGGATGTCGTGCCAGTCACCTTCGATAGCGAGTGTTCTGATGGTTCTGCCTTGTTCATCTTCTGTAGTATCAAGGTCGATGATGCTTTTTGAATTTCCTTTTTCACGTATTGACTCTGACATTCCTTGAGGTATTTGCCATATATCATGGTCTTTATCCATCTCATTGTTAATAAGAAAAATTTCCAATCCTTTTTCATGAAATCGGTAAATAACTACCCTTGCTAAATCCAGAACGCTCATAAGAAATAAGATTTACAGGCCAAAAATACACATATTAGACTAATCTACGTCATAATCCTATGCATAACTTTAAAAAAGTGCATTTGTTCTTGGAAATGTATTATAAAATCATGCAACCCCAAAATTAATCTCCTATAAAGCCTTGAATTATTTTAAAGAAACCAATTACAATTAATCCATAAGTGATTACTTGGCCTCCAGAGCTAATAGTTATTACTACACCTAGGCTAAAAAGTACTATTCCTAAAACAATTACCCCTCCATTTGGACTATTAGTTCTGTTTACATTTGGTTGATTAATAATATTTTGCCCTGGTATTCCATTGAGATTATATGGGGAGTTATTTTGCGCAGGAGCAGGATTTGTTATGGCAATATATCTTTCAGCCATTACTTCCTTAAGAACCTTTTTTAAGTTAAAATGAGATATCTCACTATTATTAAAATCAAAGGTGCCAAATGGTTCTGCATTTAGTCTTTCGAGTTCAAGCCTGATGTCATTTTCCGTCTTAGCTTCGTACATTTCTCTGATTTTCATTTCGTCGTTGATAGTCATATTTTTTGTTTTTAAAGTTGTTTTTGATGATATACTTAATGTTGGTTGTGAAGAAAACTTCTGAAAAGCCCTTCCATTAAGAATTTTTCAGAAGTAATAAAAAAATCTATTCTTTATCTGTTTCTGCCGAAGGCCAATAAATAGAAGCAATCACGGACAGTACCAATATACCGCCAATTACTAGCAATGAATAAACCGATTCAATATGGTAAAAAGGAGAAATAATCATTTTTATACCTATAAATGAAAGTATAAATGCTAGTCCGTAAGAAAGTTTGCTAAAAAGGTGTATAAAATTATCCAACAAAAAAAACAAAGCCCTTAACCCTAAAATAGCAAATATATTGGACGTATACAGAATGAAAGGATCGTTTGAAATTGCAAAAATAGCTGGTATAGAGTCTACCGCAAATAACAAATCGGTAAATTCGATGACGGCTACTACTACTAATAATGGAGTGGCCATCTTTACACCATTTTCCATGATAAAAAACTTATCACCATGATATCTATCTGTCACATTAAAAAATCTTCTGATTAATCTTGCTCCTCTTGTGTCATTGTAGTCTTCATCGTCATCTTCATCTCCTGCTGACCAAGATTTAATACCAGCATATACTAGGAACAAACCAAAAAGTGTCATAATGATATTAATATCATACTTAAATCCTTCTAAACCAATCGTATTTAATATCTTGTTTAAATATGTTAATTCGATCAAAAAAGCACCTGAAAATATAAATATAGCTCTCAAAACTAAAGCACCTATGATACCCCAAAACAAAACCTTATGTTTATTCTGATTAGGAACATCAAAGAATTTAAACACCAAAATAAAAACAAATAAGTTATCTACAGAAAGGGCTTTTTCGATCCAATACGCTGACTGAAATTCAAAAAACTTAGTAGAACCTGCTAGATTATATACTAAACCACTAAATATCATGGCCAACGAAATCCATACAGCTGACCAAATTACTGCTTCTTTATTGGAGATAGAATGACTTTTTTTATTAAAAACACCTAAGTCTAAGATTAACATTATAAAAACTGCTACTGCAAAAGTGACTATAAGCCACGGATGTTCAGAAAAAATAGGATGACTATTCATTTAATTGATTTTTTTAAAATAATTCTTATTGATTAGCTAATGTAATTAATACAACTCTACCACCATCTTCTTTTGACAGAAGTAATTTTTTGCCGTGTATAAGTTCGACCATAGAACCTATGGGTACATCCACATTATCTGTTTTATCTACTAATGATGTTAGTTTTTGATTTACCAATACCCACTTAT
>JBBRJL010000526.1:0-2451 GCA_038219375.1 Chitinophagales bacterium
CTGGACAATTCAAAATGTTCCAACCACGAGAGCGAAATCTTGAGTTTAGTATAGATCACTTCGGTGAAAATTGGTACATACATACTAATAAAGATAGTGCTATGAATTTTAAAATCATGGTAACTCCAGAAACAGCGACTACCAAAGAAAATTGGAAAGATCTCATGCCATATGACAAAAACATCTATATCGACGGTATAGACATATTCAAAGATCATATGGTAATTTCAGAAAGGAAGGATGGTATCACACAATTGAGAATAAGACCCTGGGATAGTAAAAACGAACATTATATTATTTTTGGTGAAGAATCATTTACTACTTCTACCGGTACAAATCCAGATTTTGAGACCGATTTGCTTAGACTAGATTATACTTCTCTGACCACACCCAATACTACTTATGATTATAACGTAAAAACCAAAAAACTGACCTTGCTCAAACAGCAAGAAGTCATAGGTGATTTTGATCCAGCTGACTACGTTTCAGAAAGAAAAATGGTCAAAGCAACTGATGGTACTATGGTGCCTTTATCAATAGTGTACAAAAAAGGATTTAAAAAAGACGGTAGTAGACCAGTTCTTTTATATGCATATGGATCTTATGGATATAGTATGGACCCTTATTTTTCTTCTTCAAGATTGAGTCTATTGGATAGAGGATTTGGTTTTGCAATAGCACATATCAGAGGCGGACAGGAGATGGGGAGGCAATGGTATGAAGATGGCAAATACCTGAAAAAGAAAAATACCTTTACTGATTTTATAGATTGTGGTGATTACCTAATTAAAGAAGGGTATGCCGCAAGTGACAAGTTATTTGCCCAAGGTGGAAGTGCAGGCGGATTATTAATGGGCGCAGTAATGAATATGAAACCACAAATCTGGCGTGGCGTACTAGCTGCAGTACCTTTTGTGGATGTGGTCAGTACGATGCTCGACGAGAGTATTCCATTGACGACGGGAGAATTTGACGAATGGGGGAATCCAAAAGATAAAACCTATTATGAATATATGAAGTCTTACTCTCCTTATGATAATGTAGTGGCGCAAGCATATCCTGCTACTCTGGTAACTACAGGATATTGGGATTCACAAGTACAATACTGGGAACCAGCCAAATGGGTAGCCAAACTTAGAGAATTAAAGACAGATAAAAATCCACTGCTTATGTACTGTAATATGGAGACAGGACATGGCGGTGCATCAGGAAGGTTCAAAAAGCTGAAGGAGACAGCGATGGAATATGCCTTCCTTTTAGATCTTGCTGGATTGGGGGAAGAATAAAAAAAGACAGGAGGTAGACACAAAATACTTTGTTCCTCCTGATACTTCTTATTCAGATCAAAAAAAAGTACGAAAGTATATTAAATGATTTTAATTTAGTTGGAATGTTTTTAATAATTGATTGTTCAAGAAAATTAGGTGTCACCGAAAGAAAAATAGTAAAATACTTAACATCTCTTGGTATACAAGTAGAGAATACCTATTTATCTGAATTGACTCAAGACCACTACGACCTTTTAGTGCAACATTTTAGTCAGGAAATAAAAGTTATTCCACAAAATGTAAATATATTAGCTAAAAAGTATGCTATAAATAAGCACTTGCATAGTCTTTCAGATATTGTAAGTTTTGCCAGAGAAGATATGCATTTGCTTTCTACTAGATCAAAGACAATTTTCGAAAATCAACTTCTTCCTAACATACTTTCAGGAACGAAAAATATTCAAAGTTATTTAAATTACAGTGATATTATTAAATTGGATCATTGTGGGAACAAGACTGCAATTGAGATAGCGACATTTATAAGAGAATTAGTATGTTCAATCAATCAAAATCAGAGAATAAGCTTTGAGAAATTCGGTCATATATTCAATTCACAATATTTTACTATTGAGACCATTCATAATTTATTTAATCTAAGACAGAATGAACTATCAAAAAGGTCAATGAACGCTTACGAATTTATAAAAAATTCCGTTAAAAATGACCCAAAGATACTGTTTCGATTTCTGGATGAATCAGAAGTTTTACAAATTAGGAATATAGGAATTGGTACAGTAAAGGAAGTTGTTATTTTTATTGAAAATATCATTGTTAATTTATCAGAAATTATTGGGTCTAGGCTGGATACAAATAAACATGATAATAGCATTTTACACCAAATGCAATTAAAACTCGGGCTAAAAATTGAGAATATAGACGTAAATCTTTCACAAATAGAATTATATTTCTATGTTCTAGACCAATATCTCTTTTCTAAAATTAACAGTGTAAGGGACCTAAACGTATTAAATGACTATTATAAAGGAAACAAAAAGGACTCTATTCGTGAAATAGCTAAAAAAATGGATATTTGTAACGAAAGAGTTCGACAAATCATTAAAAATAAGAAAGCGATTTTGCGAACTTCTTACCTTCAATTTAATGCTCTAATTGAGATTAATAA
>JBBRJL010000527.1:0-2443 GCA_038219375.1 Chitinophagales bacterium
ATCATCAAGTGCTTGATGCTGCATGTCTCGTTCAGATATCGTTTTGGTAAACTCCAACAACCTATCTGACAATGTACTCTTACCGTGATCAATATGTGCGATCACACAAAAATTTCTTATATTCCTCATCGGGTGCAAAGATAGAAAAATTAATTGATTTGATAAGACACATTTTTTTACATATATTTGTAGAGACCTTTCCTTAAATCTATATAAACTATTTTGACATCTAATTAAAAGCACTTGAGTACCTCATAATTTCCAAAGAAAAGTCCCTTATCATGAATGCCCCAATTTCCCTTCTAGATCACAGATGTAAAAATAATATCCCGATCCTCTATCCTTAAGGGCCGACCAAAGCACTCCCTTTCACATCCAATGTAAAGATAGCAGTAATGAAGGATTTCTGCAGACTATTCTTTTTGATTGATATAATCAATATCATGCTCCAAAAACAAGGGAAGTCCAGCATACCGCATCATAATTTGGATGACGGTGATGACATCCTTTTGACAATAAACCACTATCCGTTCTATATCCCCTTCATCCCAAAATACTGGACCAACCATGCTACCATCTATATCATCTTTAGGTGTGGCAATGCCGAGTGTACCTGCCAATAAAGTCAATGAAGTATAGTTTTTATAATCTCCAAATCGCCACATATCCATCGTATCCATCAAATGGGCAGTTTGCCAAGGTTTTTTACCACCTATGTCAAGAATATTTGGGAGTTGTATTTGATTGATCACCATTCTCCTACATAAAAAAGGTATATCAAATTCCTTAATATTATGACCGCAAAGTCTTGAATTTTCAGGATCGTTATAGTGATTGATTAGTATTTTACTAAAATCTTCCAAGACCATCTTTTCATCTTCACCCGCCACGGATTTAATTCTTATTTTAGTAGGAATATCATCTGTAAAGCTTAGAAACCCCATAGAAATACATACCACTTTAGAAAATTCAGCAAAAATACCTGCTTTTTGACGGTATAATGTAGCATAATCTGTCGACGTGTTATCTTGAATAGTGCTTCGTTGTAATTGAGAAGCTTTTGTATTCCATAAGGCTTGTTTCTCAGGTGGCATGGCATCATAGTCAGGATACTCAGAGACAGTCTCAATATCGAGGAATAAGCATCTTTTTAATAGAAATTTGTCTAAAAACATAATAATAAGGGTTTTCACGGATATATTAACATAGTAGAATATAACCATTTTTAAAAAATTGTAACAAAGTAAGTAATATTTTCATATATTTACGACGTTATAATTAAAAATATTTAAAAATATGAGCACATCACAATCTAAATCAAATTTTACCGCCATAGCCATCGTAGCTATTGTGGCACTTTTAGCACTTAATGCTTATCAATGGTACGTCAATAGTAAGCTTTCTAGTTCAAATCAAACCCAACAAACGGAGATGATGGAACTTCAGAAAGTACAAACGGAGCTAGACCAAGATTATCAAGCTGCCTTAGAGAGTCTTGAGGAAATGAGAGGAGATAATGCGCAACTTAATGCTTTGATTGATAGCCAAAAAAGTGAGTTAAAAACCCAAAAAGATAAGATCAACAACCTTATCTGGACGAAAAAGGAGCTTGATAAAGCAAAATCGGAAATCAAAAACTTGAATTCTAACCTTACCAAGTACCTTGCTGATATCCAACAACTCAAGGAAGAGAATAATATCCTTACAGAAGATAATGTCAAACTTACGCAAAGAGTTGATGAAGAAGTTAGGGCCAAAGAAGAAGTAATTTTAGCGAAAGCAACTTTGACTTCGGAAAAGGATATGCTATCTAAATCTAATGAAGCCCTTGGTTCTAAAGTTGACATGGCCAATGCAATTAAAATAAATTTCCTTGAAGTAAAAGGTTATGAAGTTAAAAAGGATGGTAAACTTAAAGAAAAAAGTAAAGCAAAAGACATTCAATTACTAAGAACTTGTATGCTTACAGAAACTAATATGGTGACCACTTCAGGTCCTAAAAAATTCTATTTAAGATTGATCAACCCTCAAGGTGAAACGATTGCGGTAGAAGATAGAGGTTCGGGAGTAATCACAAATAAGCTTGACAATACACAAGTTAGATATACCACTTCTGCGGAAGTACCATACCAAAATGAAGATACCAATGCCTGTATTGACTGGAATGTATCAGACGCATTACCAAAAGGGGAATATAAAGTCGAAATATATAACAATGGATTTCCTGTAGGAAAAGGTCAATTTATACTTAAGTAATTCATTCGTAATTATTTAAAATTATTAGCGCAGTTGTGACTTAGGTGGCAACTGCGTTTTTTTTATATACTGAGTTAGTTTATAATATGCTGAAGTTAAAAGATTGAATATTATAATTTCCACCATTCGAAGACGTAATCTCCCCTTCAGGGGCCAGGGGATATAACGGAAATAATGAAAAGTTATC
>JBBRJL010000528.1:0-2431 GCA_038219375.1 Chitinophagales bacterium
TCCTATGATTTCAGTGTTTTCTTCTTGTGTTGCAGCACGAGGATAAAGTGTATTTATTTTTGTTGCCCAGTCAACCGCTAAAGTAGTTGCTACAGAAGTAGTATCAGATATTTTATTCCAAGCTTTTAATAATTCAATTGGTTTTTTTAATGATGCTTTTAAAGTATCTGATTCACTTAATTGATCGTAGGCTTTAAATAAAGAAGGTAATAAAATATCAAATGCAGTAAGGTATCTATTGTAGCCAATTTCTATTAATCCTTCTAAACTAATGTTTTGTTTATCCTTTAATAATCGCATTGCATTTAGTCCGCGCGCATTTTGTCCGTCTGGCGCCATATAATATGGATACTTTGTTTTATCTGGACTACTTTCACCAGCACTTGTAAATGGAGTAGCATTGCAATTTTGAATCCAACCAGAACTAGGGTTAATTAAATGAACTGTTTCGTTTAATGAATGAATTCCTTTCCATTCTGTTGCAGCAATGGTTCCATCAACTGGTAATAACCAATTATAAGCAGTATCTCTCTTAGGAATAAAATTACCATGCCAATAAGCAATATTTCCTTTATCATCGGCATACACAGTGTTATTGGTAGTATTTGCTAATCCCTCCATTGCTTTGGTATATTCTTCTAAATTATTTGCTTTAGTGGTTGTCCATGATTGTACTAGTGCTCGTAATGAGCGATTGTACTCTTTTAAACTCAACCATTTTCCATTGCGCTTTGCAACAACAGGACCATGATGAGTATATAAGCCAGTAAATGTTTTTGATAATAATTGTCCATCCTTTTTATAGCTAATAGTAATGGATCTTGTTTTTACATTTCGTTGTTTCTTTTCGTACTCATAGGTCCATCCACTTTTAGATGCAGTTACTTTTTCTTCGTATAAATCGGCAACATCAGTATATCCTGATGTATGCATCCAACCTACATGTTCATTAAACCCTTGGTATATAAAAAGCTGTCCCCATGTTGACGCTCCATAGGCATTTAATCCTTCCTCGCTTACTATTTGTGCCTCACTTCTAAAATAAAAAGGAACATGCGGATTAATGTACAACATTGCATTTTTTGTTGCGCTGCGTGATGGAGCAATTGCAAAACCATTTGATCCTCTATCTTCAATATCTCTATTAACTATAACAGCAGCTGTTGTTTTAGCTAATGGATTTTCATAAAATTGTTTAATTTCTTCTACACTTGCTCCTCCAGTACTAGTTGCAGAAACACTCCCATCTGTATACATCAGGTGAAACCATGGTTCAAATTTTTTTAATACTATTGGCTGAACCTCTGGGTGTTTAAACAGAAAATAATTAATGCCGTCTGCATGTGCTATTAATAATTTTTTTAACCAAGTTGGACTTTTTAAAAAATCTTTTTTTGCATCATTACTATCAGCTATTAGTCGCATTAGTAAATCGTTATATAAAACTTTTTCTCCTTCCATTTCTGCTCTGCGCCCAAGCATTTCTAAATAGTTACGTTCTACTCTTTCAAAATTTTCTTCGCACTGAGTAAACATTAAACCGAATACTGCATCTGCATCTGTTTTTCCGTAAATATGTGGAACACCATAAATATCTCTAATAATATTTACTTGTTTTGCTTGAGCTTCCCATCTGTTAATATCAACAGCTGACTGGCTTTGAGCAGTTAAGCTAAACACGATCAATACCAAAAATGCAAATAATTTATTTTTCATCTTGTTTCTTTTATTATTAATATCCCCAACTTTTCATTACAGCTAAGTTTTGCTTTACACATTCTATTGGAGCAATTCCTTGATAAGCTTCTTGCTCAATAATTAAATGTTTAGTCCCTCCAGTTTTTAAGCCTTCTACAATTAATTCTTTTACCACTTGAACTCCTTTCCCTAAAACTGTACTCTCGTAAGCACTTCCTTTTGCATTCATAATTTCATCCTTAACATGCATTGAAACAAATCTGCCAGGATTATTTTTTACAATTGCCATAGCATCTGCACCAGTTCCGTACAAGTTACCAAAATCTAATTGCTGAGTTACTAAATTAGGATCGGTGTTTTTTAAAATAATTTCATAAACTGTTTCTTTTCCCATCATCTGAGTAAACTCAAAATTGTGATTGTGGTAACCAAATCGCATTCCCGATTTTTTACATAATTCGCCCGACTTATTAAATACTTCCATGTACGTTAACATATCGTCTTTTGTTTTACGTAAGCTTTCATCTAACCAAGGACTAATCACTAATTCTTGTCCAACTATTGCAGCATCTTCTACTGTATACTTCCAGCTATCAGAAAAATCTTTTTTGGCTGCATCCCAATGAGATGGACCCATTACTGTATGTCCACTTGGCATTTTAAGACCAAAATCATCTAATACTTTTTTAAACTCCGTAGCATTGTATCCATAAAATTTCCGATTGATATAGTT
>JBBRJL010000529.1:0-2429 GCA_038219375.1 Chitinophagales bacterium
GGTAGTGTCGGGTCCAGAATCTTCTTGTTGTTGTGGGTTTTGAGATTGATTTGGGTTACCTTGACCAAAGTTAGGTCTTCCCGAATTAGGCGGTGACTGTCCTTTTATATTAGTGCCAAAAAATATAGAAAAAATCACCCAAGTCACGCTAAGCAACTTGGATTTTTTACTTTTGGCTATATTTCTTAGTGATATCAACCGACGGACATTCTAAATTAATAATGGTATAACGATACAAAATATGGAAACATTGCCAGACAGATCAACACAAGTCCGTTTTATGAGAACAATGAATCGACAAAAGCTTTTCTATTGAAAACTTGCAATTGTTCCATCCCTTCACCAACACCAATATATTTTATAGGAATTTTGAACTGATCAGAAATACCGAGCACTACACCACCTTTGGCACTCCCATCCAATTTTGTCAATGCGATGGCAGTAACGTTGGTAGCCGCTGTAAAATGTTTGGCTTGTTCTATAGCATTTTGACCTGTGGTGGCATCGAGTACCAAAAGGACTTCATGTGGAGCATCAGGATATTTTTTTTCAATCGAACGTTTTATTTTTGTAAGTTCCTCCATAAGCTGTATTTTGGTATGAAGCCTTCCAGCGGTATCAATGATTGCGACGTCCATATCATTGTTTTGTGCATATTGTACCGTTTCGTAAGCTACGGCTGCAGGATCAGTGTTCATTCCTTTAGAATAGAAATTACTATTGCTTCTGTCTGCCCATATTTTTAGTTGATCTACGGCAGCTGCTCTGAAGGTATCCCCTGCACCGAGTACTACTTTTTTGCCTTTTATTCTATATTGATTGGCTATTTTGCCTATTGTAGTTGTTTTTCCGACACCATTGACACCGACTACCATAATTACGTATGGATGAGCGCCTGATGGTATTTCAAAATCTTCAATATCTTGAGTATTGTTTTCTGATAGAATATCGATTACTACATTTTTTAGTATTTGGTTGAGCTCATCTGTGTTTAGATATTTATCTTCAGCTACTTTTTTCTCAAGTTTTTCGATGATTTTTACGGTTGTTTCGAGTCCTACATCGGCGGAGATGAGGATATTTTCAAGTTCGTCTAGAAACTCTAGATCAACCCTTGACTTTCCAGCTACAGCTTTGGTGATTTGAGAGAAAAAGCTTTGTTTTGTTTTCTCCAGCCCTTTATTTAGGTCTTCTTCTTTATCTTTGGAGAAAAATTTTTTAAAAAAGCTCATATGGTAAATTTAAAAGATAGGAACGATGGATAAATAAACACAAAAAGGGCTTTTCTCTTTATCAGAAAGAAAAACCCTTTTATTAATCTTGAAGTAACAGATTATTTATTCTCTTCAAAGAATTCTTTGACCTTATCCTTGTGGATAATAGATTCTTTGTATGAATATTTACCAGTTACTGGGTCTTTGACAGATTTTACTACTTTTACGTGATCTCTACCAGAACCTGCATTTGCTGCCCTTTGGGCTACTCTCGCGTTTTTCGATACTTTAGCCATTATTATTTAATTTCTTTGTGAAGTGTATACCTTTTTAATACAGCATTGAATTTTTTAATTTCCAATCTGTCAGGATTATTTTTCCTGTTCTTCTCAGTGACGTATCTTGACGTACCGCCCATTCCACTTGCTTTGTGTTCTGTACACTCAAGTATGATTTGGATTCTATTACCTTTTGCTTTCTTTGCCATGGCTATCCTACGTTTTTACTTATTATTGTTATGTTAATTTTACACCAGTTTTCACACCGGAATATTCCAATTCTTTCAAATAAGCATGAAGACCTTTTTTGTCTATGTTCTTTAATGCTTGTGAACAAATTTTCATGGTTACCCATTGACCTGTCTCAGGTATGAAAAATCTCTTGGTAAACAAATTGGGTAAGAACCTTCTTTTTGTTTTCACATTTGAGTGAGATACTTTGTGCCCTTTCATGGGTCTTTTACCTGTTAATTGGCAAACTCTTGACATTTCGCTTTTTTTTAAATTTTAATGTATTAAAGGCAAAAAACTTTTATTTATTTACCCTTTTTTAAGTTTTGTGACACCGGAAGGATTCGAACCTTCAACCGCCTGATTCGTAGTCAGGTACTCTATCCAGTTGAGCTACGGCGCCTCGGTATATTTTATAACTTCCTATGTCTCTATTTATCAACGAATTATATCTAATTGATGTAACAGCCTTTTACTGTTTTTTGAAATAGGCTGCAAAGATAATAGTTTTATTTGTTTTTGCAAAACATTTTTTTAAAATAAATATATAAATTTTTATAATATTAATCTATTTTATTTGTTTTTAGTGTTGAAAACTTTAAATAACTTCTTTGAAAAGCTTCTTTATTGTTGACAAAGCTTTAGAACCAACGTTTATTCCTAAACCAAATGATCAATAAAAATGTGATGAAAACCATAAACCCCC
>JBBRJL010000530.1:0-2424 GCA_038219375.1 Chitinophagales bacterium
TAAAGGTAGTGTCCTTATTTTCCGCGTGTAAAAAACAGAACTGACCACTATTTAAACTTAGTGAATCTTGCGATGTTTGAGATTGATCAACGGAAGTATTTTCCTTTTTCGATTGGTTTTGACAAGAAACTATTGTAAAAATTAAAAAATAAATAGTAACTAATTTGATCAGATTTGCCATTGTGTTCATGCTTTTGCATTTGTGGTTGGTGAATAAATGTTGTCAATTGACTGGATGATAACACAAATGTAATAAAGAAAATAGAATGCAAATTATAATATTTTTAGAAAAGCAAGATAAAATAAACCACATGCTCTTTATCGTTGCCTTATAAAAATTGAATTTCAGAAATAAATGCTTATTTTTTAGTCAAAAGCTATTTATACATTTCTATCAAGTGCTATTAAAATAATGCAACAAACTGAAATGATAGCTAATATAAGAGCAACAAGTAAATGAAATATTGCACCTTCAATGACACTTAAAACTTACTTGCTATTTCTTATTCTGCTAAGACTTTGCGTAGTAATTCCCAAATATGAAGCACTATTTTTTTGGGCAATTCGCTGAACTATTTCAGGATCTTTATTAAACAATTCATCATATAGCTGTCCCGCTGTTTTTGTTAAAAGGTCAATTTGTTGTTGCTGCTTTTCTACAAAAGAGTTTTCAGCGCCCAATAAAAATAATACATTGCCGAATGGGAATTTTTTTAAGCTTAGCAATATTGCTTGCACTAATTCGTAATGCTATGGTTTTTTTAAGTGCTATTGTTTCAAGTGGGGAATGCTGATTTGTAATCAAAGACATATGGTCTGAAAAAAAGTTGTTTTCTAAAACAATGTCTAGACAAACGTAATTATTCTCCTTCCATAGAAATACTCCACAAGGACCGCCTAGAATAAAATAGGCACATTTTTCTGTCAGGCCTGTTGATTTCATTATTTCATTTTTCTTGAATTTAACTTCCTCTCATAATATAGTAAATAATTTCCAAACTTCAATTGGTGCTTCAAAATACTTGTCAAAGGATTTTTTTAATTTCAGTTCATTCATTTGTTGGGTTTCGTTTTACAATGTTATTTTGCCATTTCCGTTTAACAATTTGGTATTCATATTCTTGAATATTAGGGCTGTTTATAAAATAAAAAGAAGCCATTTCTCGAAAGTATCACTTTATTTCTAATTTAACCCAAACAAGTCATGCAAAAGCTGCATAAATGGGATCGAAGTCTTTGTCTTCCAACTTCGGGTTAAAAAGCGATGAGATAGCAGATGCACACTTGCGGCTATATGAGTATGGGGTCTTCGATGGGAAGTGAAATCAAAGCTAATAAATTACTTTCTAAAAGTGTTGTACAATAAGAAAATATAAAGGCATCCCGACTGTAATATTTATAGGAAAAGTGACTGCAAGTGCCATTGGTAAATACAGTCCAGGATTAGCTTTTGGTACTGTTATTTTCATTGCGGCAGGAACGGCGATATAGGAAGCACTAGCTGCTAAAACAGCAAATATAAACCTATTGGTAATATCATCTGTAACTATCGAACTAAATGCGGCAATGATACATCCATTTACCAATGGAATAATTACCGCAAAAACAAATGGAAAAACACCAAATGAAAAGAATGCTTTCAGTTTTCTGCCACTAGTAATACCCATATCTAAGAGGAAAATAGCGAGAAACCCTTTAAATAAGTCGTTTGTAAAGGGCTTAATGCCTTCCGCTTGTTTAGCATTAGCAACAAATCCAATAACCAAACTTCCGAGAATTAATAACACGCTGCCATTGGTCAGTGAATGTTTTATGACTGAAGGGATTTTAATTCTAGTAGCTGTTTCTTCCTTATTAAAAATAGAGATTAACACTAAGCCAATAATGATAGCAGGTGATTCCATTAATGCCATAATGGCTACCATGTGACCATGGAGACTTAATTGCTGAGATTCTAAAAAAGATACAGCGGTTACAAAAGTAACAGCACTTACTGAACCATAAGCCGCCGCTATTGCACCTGCATCAAAAACGTTCATCTTTCTTTTCAAAATAAAAAAAGTATATAATGGTATGATTGCTGAAATGCTGATACCAAAAAGCATTGACCACCCAATTTCACTTGTAAATGTTTCGTGTGATAGTTCTTGACCTCCTTTAAATCCAATGGAAAACAACAAATAGAGAGATATAAATTTTGATGAATTAGGTGGTATTTCTAAGTCGCTTTTAAGATACACAGCGATAACACCAAGCACAAAGAATAATAATGCCGGATTAGTTAAATTCTCTACAAGTAAATTAAAGTTCATGTAAATATTATTTAAATTTTATTTAGGAATAATAGTTCTACTACCAATTTAGTAGGCAAGGGTTAATTTTGAGTACCTCAGTCAAGGGTAAGTTAATGCCCATTTCTGTAAG
>JBBRJL010000531.1:0-2418 GCA_038219375.1 Chitinophagales bacterium
TGTGGATCTACAGAGATTTATATTCAAGAATCAGAAGTTCACCAAACTCTTGCTTCTCTTGAGAAAGGTCTTGAAGAAAATCATAAAGACATACCACCGAGTATGATCTATGCCTATGCAGCGATAAAAATGGGAATTCCATATGCCAATGGAGCGCCAAATCTTTCGTGCGATATTCCAGCAATGGTAGAACTTGCCAAAAAAACCGGTGCACCTATTGCAGGTAAAGATTTTAAAACTGGGCAAACATTAATGAAAACAATTATAGCACCAGGCCTTAAGTCTAGGGCCATAGGTATCGAAGGTTGGTTTTCAACTAATATACTAGGTAATAGAGATGGGGAAGTACTGGATGATCCAGATAATTTCAAAGCAAAAGAAGTTTCAAAACTAGGCGTACTTGAAAATATACTTGAACCAGAATTGTATCCTGAATTATACGGTAATCTTTACCACAAAGTAAGGATCAATTACTATCCACCACGTGGAGACAATAAAGAAGGATGGGATAATATTGATATCAGAGGTTGGCTCAATTATCCTATGCAAATCAAAGTTGACTTCCTTTGTAGAGATTCAATTTTGGCAGCGCCATTGGTTTTGGACCTTGCCATCTTCCTTGATCTTGCAAAAAGAGCTGGACTATCAGGTGTTCAAGAATGGTTGTCATTCTACCTTAAGTCACCGCAAGCGTTAAAAGGAGTTCACCCGATGCATGATATTTTTAAACAATTGAATAAATTAGAAAATACCATCAGGCATCTTGCTGGTGAAGAACTGATCACCAACCTAGGTATGGATTACGAACAATAATTAAATATATAAAGGGACAAAGTTATATTTTTAGCTTTGTCCCTTTTTCAAATATGAAAATAGCGAAACTCATAGCCACATCACTTGGAGCAGGATTTATACCAGTAGCCCCGGGTACATTTGGTGCTTTAGTAGGCCTCATTTTTAGCTACTTGCTTTCTCTCACATCTATCGAGTACCAATATTTTCAGATCACACACATAGTTTTAATAATTACTTCTTATTATCTTGGAGTATATGCATGTAAAAAACTAGAAAATGAATGGGGACAAGACCCTTCGAAAGTAGTGATAGATGAAACATTAGGCTTTTGGATTAGCATTCTGTTTTTGCCTATAAATATTTATATTTTTATCGCTGGTTTTATATTATTTAGGTTTTTTGATATTCTCAAACCATTAGGCATACGCAAAATAGACCTTATGCATACCCACCATTCTGTCATGCTTGATGATGTACTAGCAGGTATTTATGTCAATATTGTTTTACAGATTTATGTTTTTTATTACCTTTAAGACTATTTATGGTAACAGAAAATATAAATAAGACAAATGAAGTCCATAAACTACCTCTCAGAAAGACATTTATTAGGGCACAAATCGTGAGTCTAACGGCAACGAGTGTTGACTTTATGATTTCAATTCTACTCCACCATGTTTTTTCAATTTATTATGTAACGGCTACAACTGTTGGTTCGATTTGTGGTGCCTTTACAAGTTTTAGCTTAGGAAGAAATTGGGCGTTTCTCAATAAAAACGGAAGAATCCGAAAGCAAGCATTTCGATTTGTGGTCATTAGTGGATTTAGTATATTTGCAAATACAACAGGCGTTTATTTCTTTAAGGAAAATTTTGACATTTCCTTTTTGGCTAGCCGAATCATAGTTGCTCTTTTAATCGGTGTCTTCTTCAACTTCTTTATGAACCGATATTTTGTATTTAGGTAAGATTTACTTCCTCTTATCAATCCATTTTCTAGCATTCATACCACTGATGCCATATTTTGGGCAATCTCGACGGAATTTGTGCTCCATGACATCACCATTGCTGCTCAAGGCTGTAATCTCTTAATTGTAGATTAAACGATAAGGTCTCTATTTTTTTTCCATCACTTTTACAATGGTCGCAATAGATTCTGCTAATTTTTGCATCGAATTAGTAAGACTCAATATTAAATCTCTTTCATTTATTACTACATTGCCAATTCCAGTTGTAGAATAATCTCCATTGTTTACAATAGACGTATTTTCATCTTTTAAAAATATTGCAGGATCAATTTCTAAAACATTAGCTATTATTTTTAATTCATCTAAGTTTGGAATTTTTTCCCCATATTCTATCTTTTTATACGTATTTAAGGACATATCTAAATGATCTAACATCTGATTCTTACTTATGTTTTTACTTTCCCTTAGCGTTCTAATTTTAAGGCCTACATTCATATTTTAATAATTTATATAAAAGAAATCAATATATTGGACAAAATTATCAAAAAACTGGACAAAAAAGTTAAATTATTGACACAAAGATATCAAATTTTAAATATACCTTTGTATATAGATTCTGTAAATACTATTTTTTGAAATCGAAAAATATTATAATTAAC
>JBBRJL010000532.1:0-2411 GCA_038219375.1 Chitinophagales bacterium
TAGGTGTACTCAAAGGCTTTAATTATTCCTTGTTCTTCTAGTTCGCTTAGTTCACCTTTTTCGATGAATTTGGTAAGCTGAATGAGTGCTTTTTGATAGTTATAAAAGCGTTGTTTCCAACGAATGTCGTTTTGCATAAAATTTTTCTGATAATGGGTGAAAAGCGGAGGGTACAATGGTTAATCAAATAACTATTTAATTTTCAGTATGCCTTTGCTCTAAAGTATTTTCTCAAAATTTAATATAAATAATTCTCGGCTAATACTGCAAAGTTAATATTTTTTAGTTCAATATAGCCATCCATAAAGGTTTCTCCATCTTCTATTAAATTAGGATCGTCAGGGCGATAACTTGGTAACCAAAAGCTACTACGAATAGGCAAATCACTAAATTTATCTTTTCTTTTTTCTAAATGTTTTTGAAGCAAGTATTCATAAACAAACTGTTTCCTAACACTTATTTTTTTCATATCTTCAATTTTGCTTGAATCCAAAAAGTAGTTGAAGTCCAAATACTTGACATCGATTATTTCAATAATATCTTTATTCCCAACTTGTGATGATTGAGAAAATTCTGCAAATATTCTTTTTACCGTTAGCATTCCATATTTTTCTTCTAATTGACTTATAAAATCTGAAAATATGTGCTTTAGTTTTATTCTATCTATATTTCTATCTTTAGGATTTTGATAACCACGAAGTAGAGATTCAGTCAAAGCATTATTAGTACCTAATGGCAAAATAATTTCATCGAAGAATCTATCTGCATCTCTAATATCTTTTTCTAACGCAAGAAAGAAAAGATGATTAAAATAATACATTTTATGGAAAAAATCTATATCTATATCTTTAGGTATTTCCCAAAAAGAATAAAAGTTTTTTGGTAGAGGAGAATCAATAAGTACAGTTTTCGTGTCGATATTTTGATATATTTGTTTTAATTCTCTAATTGGATGATGTTTAGTTATTAAAAATAGAGGTTCTTGATCTATATAGGTCAGTCTAGGCATAGTTTGTCTATTTTTAAAAATAGGTATATCGATACCATCAATTGCTGTATAGTAATTATTATCATTCCAGTTCGTTGCCGATATAGAGTAAGTCTTTTTTTCCTGTGGCTGTAATAAAAATACTTTCTGTATAATTGCGTCAGGAATCAATTTTGCACTGTTTATATTCAGCACATTAGATATGTCAATGGATTTAGTGTAAGATTCAAATATTTCTAGTATTGCAGAACTTACATATTGAAAGTCTAAATGCAAAAGATATGGTAAAGATATATATTGAGCAATGTATGTTAAGCACATCGATTCCCAAATACTATGAAAATTTGATACTCCCCATATCTCACCATCTTCTTCTTTGTCTAAATCACCATATAGAAATAATTCAATAGCCCTGTAATACTCCCAATAATCAGCATCTTTAATTGGCGTGTGATGATTGATTAATTCTAGAGTATCTTTAAGAATGTCTAGAACTTGCTCATAACTTTCTTCATCAAAAATACTATCGCCATGCCTTAAATATTTCTCCTTAAATCTTTCTGCCAAAGATTCAATTTCAGATTTAATGTTTTCTTTGAGTTGCTGTTTAACTTCACAAAATAAATAGCAATACATCGCAACAATATCAGTTGATTCAAACTGTACTACTTTTTGCGGTAGAAGCATTTGGTCAACATAAGCTGCATTATTTGGTAGATATATAGCTTGGTGTAAATACTTGTGGATCTGGCTTACATCAAATCTATCACTTTTTCCTAATCGATAGGCAAGAGATAAAATCTTTGGCTCATCATAAGCGTCTAATAAACTTCCAATAATATCTAACTTTGAATAGAAAACATTTTCTGAATCATCACCATCATCTTGAATGTCAGAACCATGATTGGAATTAATGACTCCATCACGATCATTTTTGCCCAGTTCATTAACTTTATTTAGATATCCTTTATCAATACAGATTTTCTTAAAAGTTTTAAAAATCCTGTAAAACAAGAAAAACAGATCTCGACTTTTATTAAAATCATTGATTTTATTAATTTCATCAATAAAACCTCTGGGCAAGCAAAAACAAATTAATCCTTGTCTCTTCTCAATTCCAACAAAAGAGTAAGTATCATTAATTGCGAAATTTAAACATCTAAAATCTATCATTACAATTAAAAAGATGCCGATGCCTTAGTTTCATCAAATGCCTTGGTTTCATCAAACTTAAATAAGACTGTTATGGGACGTTGCAAAATCTGAGTAAAGCAGTCTTCTAGTTCATTTCTTTTTTGAACCACAATGTTTTTAGTTGTTTCGTCATTATTTGTGCCACGCCTTAATCCTATGCCAATTAAGACAGAGTTAGTCTCAATTCCATTAATAATATGCGCTTTGATTTGGACAAAGGCTGCTTTTG
>JBBRJL010000533.1:0-2410 GCA_038219375.1 Chitinophagales bacterium
TGAGCAAAGAGAAGTAGTTATATTGAGACACTATGCAGACATGAGTTTTAAGGAAATATCGCAGATGACACGCGTAAGCATCAATACATCTCTAGGACGTATGAGATACGCACTTATCAATCTCCGTAAATTGGTCAGCGAAAAAGAAATGGTGATCTGATAACTTCTGTCAGAAAAATAATATAATTTTGCTTTTTTAAGAGAAGGTGTACTGTCATATGCACCTTCTCTTTTTTGGTGTACAGCATTAAACTTTTTTACCTTATGGCAGAACTTCTAAAAGATGTATTTAACGATCAGTTTTTTGATACGTACACCAAAGCATTAAAGGTTGTCATCCCTGATTTTGATACTGATCAGTTTTTAGCATCTGTCAAAGATGACTCTTGGAAATCAAAAGAACTAAAACAAAGGATGGCGCATCTTGCTTTGCATACAAGTGGAATACTTCCCATTCAAAATCAAGATAAAGTAAGAACGATTTATACTATCGTCAACGAACTAAGAAGCAGTGGAGTAAAAGATCAGAATTTTGCGTACTTATTTATGGCCGATCTTATACCAGCGCACATGTTGGAAGACTTACAGCTGTCTATTCCTGTGATAGAATTTATGACTATATTTACTAGTTTTGAATTTGCCGGAAGGCAGTATTTCCTACAATATCCAAAAGAAATGATGACTCAAATGCTCAAATGGAGCGAGCACACACATCCGTATGTCAGGCGATATGCAAGTGAAGGTTGCAGACCTAGATTACCGTGGGGATTGCAGTTGAAACAATTTGTGTGTGATCCTTCGCCGATCATTCCCATCTTAGAAAATCTGAAAGATGACCCTTCCGAATACGTACGTAAAAGCGTGGCCAACAATCTGAATGATATATCAAAAGACCATCCTGATTTAGTCATTGACCTCATTAAAAAGTGGAAAGGAAAGACAAAAAATACAGATTGGATATTGAAACATGCGTCTAGGACCTTGCTTAAGAAAGGCCATCATGAAGTATTAGAACTATTCGGCACTTCATCAAAAACATGGTTTGTATTGAGCCATTTTGAAATATCTCACCATCAGTTGGTCCTTGGAGAAACACTAACTTTTGATTTCAAGATTGTAAACAAAGAAGAAACATCAGCAAAATTCAGGTTAGAGTATGTGATCTATTTTATAAAATCAAATGGAAAACGATCCAAAAAGATATTCAAAATATCCGAACCCATTATAGTGTCAGGGCATGAATTAGTAGGTGCAAAAAAACATAAATTTATAGACTTGACTACCAGAAAACATTATGCTGGCATCCACAAAATAGCCATAGTGGTGAATGGAGTGGAGTGTGCAGGGAAGGAGTTTGAAGTTAAACTTTAATAAAAAATAATAATGGTTAACTAACTTCTCTATATTTTTGCTCGTCTTACAAAAGAACGATAATAAGTAATAAAAAATGGGTACTAAAAAAATCATCAACCTTATCATATTAGTCTTTTTGGCGCAAATATTAACTGCTCAAAATGAAAAAGATGAAGTTATTCTAAATTCAGGTAAAACCATCAAAGGGAAGATAATTGCTCAAAAACCAGGCGAGTATATCAAAATAGTGCGTGACAATCTGACAGATACGATCTTAATCAAGATAGAGGATATCGATGAAATGAAGAAGATTGATCAAAAGGCTGAACCAATTATCGAATTGATAGATCCACGAATAGATTTATTTGATATGGAAGTAGAACCGAAGAAAAAGTTTAATACACGAACCCAAATAATGTTCAATGTTTTATTATCTACATTGAGTAGCAATAGTTTCTTAAAAGAAGAAAATGGAGCAGGTATTGGTTTTTCTTTTATTAAAAAAATGTCAGAGGTACTATATTTAGGAGGTGGGGTATCTATTTTTGGTGGTAATGACATAACTTTTATTCCAGTAACTTTTGATGTTAAATATAAATTGGAAGAAATGTCTAAAGGAAGGATAAGCTATATTGTAACTAGTTCAATTGGGTATGGCTTTAATAACGATTCAGATACACGTATTAGAAATAGGAATAATTCTTTTCTTTACAATCCTGGTGACGGACTTTTCTTTAAAGGTGGATTTGGTGTAAAGTTTAATTTTTTCAAAAATATGGGATTGATTCTTGATTTCGGCTTTTTGTACCAAACTGTGAAATTTTCTCAAATAACTGATCCTGGTTCAACAGACATTCAGTCTAGAAAAGGCGCTTATGTTCAATCTTCAATTTTCTTCTAATAAATTATTTCATTGATTATCTCAACACATATTCTTTCTGGATGTAAAAAGCAAGATCCGAAATCACAGGAGCAACTCTACAAGTTGTGTTATGTACCATTTATGAAGATGGCTCTTCGATATACCCAGAATGAAGACGATGCCAAGGATATACTC
>JBBRJL010000534.1:0-2410 GCA_038219375.1 Chitinophagales bacterium
GTTATAGTACCACCTGAAACTGTAGAAATCATTTTTACTTTTTCTAATAGCGTTTTATCTAAATATTTAATTTTATTTAGGTAAGACATAGTGCCCAGATGGAATGCTGCAGCTCTATATCCACCACCAGAGCAACTTAAAGCGATTTTTTCAAATGGATTTTCAGGGACTTTTGTATTGGTTACCATAAATATAATTTTATTATTAATATATCGGCTTCAAAAAAAATTTCACTTTTTTTACGCCTTTTTATTACTGTCAAATATCCTGCTCTTCAGCAACCAAGAGCAACCAAAGGCTACTAAGCAAATGGTTTCCAGCCAGAATATGGGTTTCCATTCTTCTAATGTAGGATAATGATTTTTTAAAAAAATAAAATATGCTGCAATGAGCACCATTGAACCAATGATGCTATACCCATAAAATCGATAGAAGAAAAGTTTTCTTGGGTGAATAGGATCTCCTTCATCTCTATGGGTAAAAATGAATAATGAAAAAATAGCCATAGTCAATAATAAGATTACTGCACAAGTGATATGGATATACTCTCTCAAACAGCTACCATCAGAAGGAATACAAGGATACTCTCCATCAAAAATAGACGTGGGTACAAAAGCTACTCCCAAAGCACTTATGGCGGCGATCTTTGAAAAAATCATATCGGTCTTGCTGTGTCCGTTGTAGGCCAAAAAACTAAATGCCAAGGCACAAATCATCCCAACCAATACATTTTCTGCTTCTGTATGATAGTAGGCTGAAATAGAATGCATTGTACTCCCTCTTACACAATCTGGTAAGCGGTATGCCGCAAGATGAACAATCAATGGCAAAGTGATGGCTATGACCCCGATGCCTATAATAATTTTTTCAGCATTGATGAGTATGGGATCTTTTTTGTTTTTTTTGAAGGTAAACATGGTTTTGTTTTAAATAATAAATTTAACGTTTTTCAACTTGCGTGTTGTCTTTACTTAATGGAATATTGTAACTAATTCCAAAATACAAGGAACGGCCAAATTTTTCTACTGTTGCTGGAGTAGTGTTGGGACCATCTATAAAACTACCAAATGTATTTCCTTTGCTTAGGTCATTATATTTGCCAAATGCAAATCCTGCGTCCAACGAAATCCTGTTTCGACCATCCATAAATAGCATCCCAAGACCTAACAAGTAACGAATATTCGTAGAAGGATAAATATCAACTATTGCCCCTATTTCAGGGCCAAAGGCAAACGTACCAGTACATCTATAATACAAATGTGTCAGAGTTGTTAATCCTATATTTCTGTAGTTTGTAGTATCTCCTTTCTCAATTTTTTGATTGGGCACATCTTTAATTGATGCAATACTGTCTTTAAATATTTCTCCATTTGACTTCATGGCAAAGGTTGTGTCCTTTCTCATTCCTTCTTGTAATGAAAAGTGTGTGTCTTTGACATTATGAAGTGCAATTCCAAACGATTGATCAATTTTGAGCCCTCCTCGAATCAGATATATATATTCTTGTTCCCTTATTACATTTCCTGATTTCTTATCCTTAAGTTTAATTGTTAAAGATAACTGATCATAGCTTTTTACCTGAATGGGAAGTCCCGTTATTTCATAAGTATAACTTAAATTCATCACTTCATAAAAAGTGACTCCGAATTGTCTTGCATTGCTCAAAAGCAATTTATTGTCCAGACTATCTTCTTCTGAGCTCAGCAATTTATACAAGGAATCAATATCTATATTCGGATCTAAATGGAGACTATCAATAACATGAGTATAAATCTGCTGTTTGTTCTCATTGAGTAATTTTGAATCTGGAAATTTATTATTTCTCATAAGTGCTAGAAATTGCTTTAATTTATTTGCTGCATTAGCATATTTTTTTAATTCTGTTATTGGTGCATCGCTTTGATTAACTGATTCAATAGTAGAAGAGCTACTAGCAGGTATTTCTGTCGAAAAAGTATAGTTTTTCCCATATTTAAAATCTAACTGATCGCTTATGAACTCAATATCATATAGCTCAGCATTAAAATTCTCAATATAAACTTTGAGATAATCACCAACTTTCAGAGTTTGTCTGCAACCAACCAAACATTTATCTCTACTGCATTTACCATTGAAATTTTTTCTATAAAGTTTTGATTGGGCTGAAACAAATGATGCTCCATCCAGTACCAAAATTGCATTACAGTTATTCATTTTATTGCAATAGTAGTCATTTAAAGTCTCTTGCTGTACTTTTTTTAACGAATCACCTGAAAATAGCTTTACCCTATTCAATACATCGAAATTAGGATTTGAGCTTGCTTTCAGAGCATTTACCAAAAAATCTGATAATCGAATCGTCAATGATGCGTTTGACTTTATTTTTGAAATTTTAAAACTATGTACCCCTTCAGATTTAATAATTGATTTT
>JBBRJL010000535.1:0-2408 GCA_038219375.1 Chitinophagales bacterium
TAGCTTGTATTATATATTTAAAATTTAATTTCATTAACAGAAAATTCTATTTATTAACAAACTACCTAAACTCTAAATTTTGAGCGGTATTGAGATTTCTTTGAGATCAAAACGCAAGGTATAACCCTATTCTATGGTTAGCTATAGATAATATTCTGATGAATGGCTTATAGAATCTTGTACTAACTTATCCTATTTACTTCATTTTTTTTTGTGGGTTTACCATTTATCAAAATAAAATTGCTTAATCAATTAGATCGAGATCGAAGCCACCTACTTCAACCGTTGGTTTTTATGGATATCGCTTATTTTAAGTATCAAAATTTGTTTTAAAAGGAATTTTACCCATTGCACGCTCTGCAATTGCAGTTATCGATAGAGATGGATTCACCCCGGGATTTGCTGAAATCATGGAACCATCAATAATATATAGGTTTTCATAACCAAAAACTCTATTGTCTTTGTCAATTACCCCTTCTGAAGGATTTCCTCCCATTACCGCTCCTCCCAAAATATGTGCAGTTGAAGGAATCCCTGCTATGGTTTCTAATGCAAATGAAGTACTCACGCCATGAACAGCTTCACCGTATTCTCTTATAAGTTTGACAGACTCTGGTATAAAGGGGCTAGGTTTTACGCCTGTACTTATTGTTGAGCTCATTAATCCAAAAATATTTCTCTTAAATCTAAGTGTGCTATCTAAGGTTTGCATAAATAGCAGTACGACAGTCTTTTTTGCCCAATCATTTATAAAATAAATTTTAAAATATTTAGCAGGTGATTTTATTAAAGATATCATAACTTTTCCTAAACGAATGAAAACATTACTACCCGTGACATAAGGAAGATGTATGAGCTTCCAGGCATTTGAGCCCTCAGAATATCTACAAATTTCTAGGTGACTATGCTCATCAGTATCTAAAATACTTCCTATGGCAACGCCTTTCGAAAAGTTTTTGTCTTTTTCAAGACTAGAAACACTCACTAATGTTTCATTATTCGTTCTAATATCTTGTCCTAGCTTGTCTGAGATATTAGGTAATGAGCTAGTCTTTAATTTGAGAAGCAGTTTTATGGTGCCTAATACGCCACCAGAAAAAATTACTCCTCTGCTTTTTACCTTACTTTTTTTCGTAAAGAGTTTTGTGCTAGTTTTTATTGCTATTTCATAGCCACTAACTCCGTCATCTGTGTTTATTGGTCTTACATCATAAACTTCATGTTCGGCCATTATTTGGGCTCCATGCTTTTGTGCTAAGTACAAGTAGTTTTTGTCTAACGTGTTTTTTGAATTATTTCTACACCCTGTCATACATGCACCACAGTAGTTGCATCCAGTTCTTTCTGGCCCCATTCCTCCAAAATAAGGGTCATCTTTTGTGACATTCTCTTCTCCAAAATATATGGCCACATTGGTGGCGTCAAATTTATCCTCTAGACCTAGTTTTTGAGCTATTTTTTTAAGCCCAATATCTCCATCAAATAATTTGGGTGTCTTAGCTGCACCAAGCATTTTGAGTGCTTCCTGATAATAAGGAGCAAGTTCATTTTCCCAATCATTGAGCTTACTCCAACTACCAGTTTTGAAAAATGTAGATTTGGGAATGGGCAAGGTATTGGCATATACCAAAGAACCACCACCTACACCTGTACCTGAAAGTACTGCTACATGCTTAAAGATGGTTAACTTCATGATTCCAAAGAAATGTACACTCGGAAGCCAAAGCCATTTTCTAAAATTCCAGTTAGTTTTAGGAAAATCTTCAGCTTTGAACCATTTTCCTTTTTCAATGACCAAAACCTTGTAACCTTTTTCCGATAACCTTAAGGCACTAACCGAACCGCCAAAACCACTTCCTACTATAATATAATCGAACTCCATTTCTTGTATTCTTGTATTGTTTACCACTACTATTTAATCTACGACACGAATATAAATTTTGAATCTATAATAACCAAATATTCGACCTTTTATTTATCTATCAGCAATAAAGAGCCCATCAAATCAATAATTTATTATGCTTCTATTCACTTTTATTTATCTACTATAAATTTTTCAGTATTCTTCGGATGTGTTCTCATTCACAACAAAATGGTACAACTCCATTTTATAAATATGGTTAATTAATTTGGTGCGCAGTTAATACGAATTATCCGTAAAATGAGCATTTTATCTTGTAAACCAATGATAAGTGCCATTTTTCTTGGTTACATCTCAGAAACCTGATGAAACTATTGATTATTTGGGTAATTGGATGTACCTTACGCATCGAACCTGATTTATAAAACAGAAAGTTATGGACATCATCGAAAATATTGTTAATTATTTCAAAACCAACAGCGACAATAATATTGAAACATCACCTATTGGTACATGTTCTTTATGTTGGGGCTATCAAGAATATAAT
>JBBRJL010000536.1:0-2398 GCA_038219375.1 Chitinophagales bacterium
AAGTCCCGGCACATATGATTTTGTAGACCCAGGTGTCAAAATACGATTTCAAGGCACAGTACCAAACGGTGTCGTTGTAGCAAACCACATTGAGAATCTACCAGATAATATTCCAAGTCCTAAAAAGCCACACGAAAATGGGTATTATGTCATCAATAACTATGGTACCAATAAAACATTCAGTCCATTGGTCAACTTAGAATTGACCAAAACAGGAACAGTAAGTACAGCAGTGACTGGAACAAATGTAGGATTTGAACTCTTCAGGAGGAATACCAATATGCATGACCAAGCTTTCGTATCAGTTATAAACAACAACTTCACTTCAACAGCGGGCAATTATGGTGGCGTAAAAGCAAATGATGCTAATGCAATTACAAATTTTGGACAATTTATGTTGATGAGAGATGCATATCCCCAAGGCTTTGCCAAAGTCCGAATGGTGACTCCAACCCAAAATGCACTGACGCTTGAAGGTGGTGAAAGTGTATCATTGTGGATTGGCAGTACAAATCAAGGTCTTATCTTGCCTAAATTAAATGCTTCGGACCTACAATCGGTAGGTGTACCACAAGAAGGTATGATGGCTTACCATAGCGATTTAAAAAAGATCATCTTATTTACTAACAACAGTTGGCAGATACTCAAGTCGGGTCCTATCTTTAATATTCCTAATGGGACATCAGCGCCAAATAGTGCGTTTATCCTTGGCCAAAATAATGGGTCAGATGCATCAGGTATTGTACATCTTAAAGAACTAGGATTTATCAAATATATCAGCACAAATGATGAAGGAATAAAAAACATTAAGTACCCAACTGAATCTTTGTTATTATACAACAATATAAGCAAAAACATACAATATTTTGATGGTGGAAATTGGGTCAATTTAGTAAAAGTAGCTAGCTCAATTCCAATATCAACTGCTACACCTGCTGTAGTAAAAGGATTTTGTGTGGGCTGCAACGGGACAAAAGTTCCTAATGCAGTCTTACAAGACGATGATACCACAGGTGCTGTCCTTATTCCTACGTTAAGACCAGAAGCCATCAAAGACCCTGCCGAAGGGTTGATGATTTATGACATGATACGTCATTGCTTCTTCTTTTTTGACGGGTTGTACTGGAATAGAATAGAAAAATAATAGATCTTTAATTGAGTCAACTCCAAAATGCAACTTTCTTTAATAATCAACCGTTTCTAATCTCAAGCTACCACGGTTATCCCTGGCGCCTAATGGAATGACAACAGAAAGGGGTAATTACTTAAAGGAGTAAATGATAAATGGTAACATATGATTATTAAATTAGTATACATATCAATGATTTAAATATAATTTTGTAATTACTTTTCAAAGTGGACCTCTAAATTAATGATATCATGCATAAATCAGTAAAATACCTCCTTCCCGCCGAAGACATAGACATGGGTGGCATCATCGTAAAACAAGCGCTGCCTACCCAGAAAATAGACCAATTGGATCCTTTCCTACTTTTGCACCACGCCACATTCACCTACACGAAAGATGCACCTGCTCGACAGCAAGGTATCGGACCACATCCCCATCGTGGATTTTCGCCTGTTACCTTTGTCATCCGCGGCGAAGTACATCATAGAGATAGCCGTGGCAATAATCAGATCGCCAAAGAAGGCGAAGTTCAATGGATGTTTGCAGGTGCAGGTATTATACACAGCGAACGTCCATCTGCCGACTTAGCAAACAAAAATGGCACACAAGAAATCATCCAACTGTGGATCAATGCACCAGCTGATGCAAAAATGGAACAGCCTAGATATCAATACAAATCAGAGACAGATATTCCTGTTTTCCCGTCATCAGATGGCCAATTTAGCAATAAACTCGTCGCAGGCAATTATGGTGATTTCAAAGGAAATATTCAGATCGAAAGTGAATTATTAATCATCTGGAGTCAATCAAAATCAGCAGGTAAACAAAGCTTTGAAATTCCCCAAGGTTTTAATGCCATGCTATACTTGATCAAGGGAAGTTTGCAGGTAAAAGGATATGGAAAAGTAGGGCAGGAAAACTTAATCATTTTTGACAATAGTGTCGATGGAGATATTGAGATAAGTACTGAAAACGCTGTAGAATTCGTCCTGCTTTGTGGCAAACCGATTGACGAAGTTGTAGTAAAACAAGGTCCTTTTGTGATGAATACCACAACAGAAATCATGGTAGCCATGCGAGATTACCAAATGGGAAAGATGGGAATTTTGATAGAAGAATAGGTAAGTTACTTAAGTTTCGGTGATAATTTTAAATCCTATTAATTTATATTTCAATTTGACTGTGTGTATAACATTTATCACATTTTTAAAAGCGGCTGTTTTATCCTTCATCGTTTTAAGACAAAATATACTAATCTCTTTTATACTT
>JBBRJL010000537.1:0-2383 GCA_038219375.1 Chitinophagales bacterium
GGAACTGTAAACAAAGGATCTGCAAAATCTTTACCTGCATATACTTCATCTACCAATGAACCAAAAGTCTGTACGGTAAAAGGTTCTCGCAAAGATCGACATCCAATTTCGATCTGTATTCTAGGAAGTACATATCCTGGAGTTGTTATAATATTGGGATAATATATCTCAATGATTCTTGGATCCTGATCGCTGTATTGGGCTTCTATCACTTTAAATTCAAGGTTCTTGAAGCCCTTTTTTAGGAACTCTTCTGTCAATTTTGCAAAGAAAGCGCCTGTGGAGTAAATACCTGCATCTTTACGAACTTTACTTATCTCTTTTGGTGACCAATCTTTCTCGGATCTAAAAAAGAAATCTCTGTCAATGGCCAAATCAATATCTTCTGAAAACCGTTCTATCAGTTTCCATGCTTTACTCAAGGATGTACCACCCTTAATCACCAAATGTTTGGCAATATCCATCTGAAAGATGATTTCCAGCGTGCGACTTACCCACCAGTCCTTTTCCACAGCAAATATCGGCATTCCTGTTTCATTACTGATAGCCTGAAAAATATCCATTTTATCAGCTAGATCTAGATCGTAAAAATTAATTTTCCCCATCGATCAGTGCTTTTTTCATTATCTTTTGAATCCATACCGGTGCCAAGGCAATGTCGTGCTTCAAGTCTTTTTCATCTTCCCTTTTCAGCAAAGCTAAAATTTTCCTTTCTTCTTCTTCGATTACTTTACCGTTACCGATTTCTTTTAATGCCTGAATGGCTAGACGGCTGATTTTGCCCTTTGCCATTAGATTTTTTGGAGTCGTCTTTTTAAACTTGATGGTACGCTTACCTACTTTTATTATCCGTGGCGAACCATCGGTGAGCAATACGATATTCATGGGTACTTGTGTGCTCAGTCCTATTGCATTTAAGGCATAACTACCCGTAGGAAGTGTCCTTATGCGGTCTCTTTTGGCAATGGCTTCCGCTACTTCTTCTGCTGATGGTACCAACTGACCTATTAATTTACTGATTTTTGGGCGTACATATATACCCTGCGCTACACGCTTTAGAATACTTTCTTTTTCTAATCGGTGTAGAGCCACACGAACAGCTTCAGCACTACCCAAATGCTGTAAGTCTTCAGGAAATATCAATACACCTTTCGGAATCGTCCTGATTTTTTCTAATATATGTGTTTCGACACTTTTCATTTTTAAACGCTTTAATTTTGTAACAAATATATGCTAAATTTGTTACAAAATAACAAGGATTATTTTTATTTAAATTTTCAAGAAGCGTGTTCGCTTTTACTATTACTTATAATCATTAATAATCAACACATTACACATTTATTATGTCGCAAATAACTATTATATTTGCGACAATATTATACTTAATTTGTAACAAATATATGCTAAATTTGTTACAAATTCCTGTCACAAATCTTGGCAACTTTTGTGACAGAATAATTATAAAGTTGGAACTAAACATAACTCAATAGCATTATGTACACATACATGATGCTATTGAGTGCATCTTCGATCCAAATTACTATTCACTAATTATCAATTCCTACTTCTCAATCTTCATTGATAATTCGAAATTCGCCATTCCCATTCCCAAATTCACCAATCCCCAATCTCTAATAACAAATCACTAACCTCACCATTCCGCATTCAAATACTTCCCCAACTGCGACTTCTTCCCATCAGTGGTTTTCAGCACTTCTGCCCGCAACATACCCTTCTTTTGCAACGGAGCAATGTTCTTACCTACGCCGTCATCCAGTTTCGGATCATACCCTTCGGCTATGAATTCATCTTTAGTCTAATAAAAGTTCAGCATCCATATATAGATATAATAAGACGAATGATTATTACAAATGACACTTCTGATGATCTAAGTTTTATAAGAGAGTTTAACTACCCTGAGAAGATGGAAGGCTTAGCAATTATCAAACTACCAGACTGCAAATTGGCACTATCTGTTTATTATTCATTACCCCTTAAATCAGGAAATTTGCTAAAAATTATGGTAGTTTTTTCAAATCCTTCTGATGAAAATTTTGAATTCAGAGATTATTATAAGAATAAAGGTGATATCGCTCGAGCGCTATTGTATTTTTACACCATCTATGGACTTAACATCACTAAAAAGAACAAATCATTTTTCACATCGATGTTACCAAATCTCTGCCGATGGCACAGACAAGACAAAGTGGACTCCACAGAATACAAACGCTCCATGGCCATCGCTCGTATCCAGTCCAATATCAATCCATTTATCTTTGATCCATCACTCGCAGAGCGATGTTATTGCAGTACTTATCCAACCATTATAGTAAAACCTTACATTGTCAACATCTACCCAAATCCTTCCAAAGGTCTTTTCCAC
>JBBRJL010000538.1:0-2363 GCA_038219375.1 Chitinophagales bacterium
CCTGTAAGGTCGAGCATAACAATGTGAGAAGTGAAGGCACCCGAAAGGGACGGGAAGGTCGCGGCTCGAGCGACAAAGCCAGACAATTGATCATACATTAAGTATAAAAGAGATTAGTATATTTTGACTTGAAACAATGAATGATAAAACAGCCGCTTTTAAAAATGTGCTAAACGTTATACACAAAGTCAAATTGAAATATAAATTAATAGGATTTAAAATTATCACCGAAACTTGAGTTATATATTTATGAAAATATGAAATTGAAGTTAATTTTATTTAAATATAATTTTTTTTCTTAATATTACGCCTTATTTCGAATCTGACATTAAATTGGATAACAATCATTATTAAAAATCGAGCGATGAATTTCAATATTAAGGCCATCTACCCATATATTTTACATGTTTTAGTAATATTGTTAGTAAATGTTTTTTACTTTTTTCCACAATTTGAAGGCAAAGTAGTCAATCAAGGAGACATTATACAATACAAAGGAATGTCAAAAGAAGCCAATGATTTTCAGGAAAAAACAGGTGAAACAGTACTTTGGACCAATTCGATGTTTGGAGGCATGCCAACCTATCAGCTATCAGCACCAAATCCGGGCAATAAACTTTCTTATGTTAGAGAAGTTGGGTCTGCTTTTATTAATCAACCTGCCGGACTTTTCATCTTAGGAATGGTATCTTTTTATATTCTAATGCTCAGCCTTGGCGTAAATGGCTGGTTGAGTCTTATTGGTGCTATTTTATTTGGATTTAGTACCAATAACTTTATACTGTTTGAGGCTGGTCATAATACAAAAACAGCAACTATAATGACAATTCCACTTGTGATCGCAGGTGTCATCTTATTATTCAGGCAGAATTTTCTGCTTGGTAGTGCCTTGTTCGGGATAGGTTTAGGCTTAAATGTACAGTCCAATCACCCGCAAATGACCTATTATCTTGGATTAACGCTTGGGATTTTGGTTTTAATTGAACTGGTCAATAAAATAAAAGAAAAACAAATTGTCAATTTCGCTAAATCAATAGGTGTCATGATGGTCATAGCCGTACTAGCGCTAGGTTCATCTGCATCCAAACTCTGGACAACCTATGAATACGCCAAAGATACCATGCGTGGTGCGCCAATATTAAAATCTACTGGAGAAGCACCTACATCTTCTAGCGAGACAGATGGACTTGAATGGACTTATGCCACTCAGTGGAGCAATGGATATGGAGATCTTTTAGCTACTTTTATACCTAAATCAGTAGGCGGTGGATCAGGCGAATGGCTAGACGGAAATTCCGATCTAGGTAAAGCAGTAGGTCAGAGAAGAGAATTTCAGGCGCCGACTTATTGGGGATCACTGCCTTTTACTAGTGGCCCTGCCTATTTTGGTATTGTAGCATTTTTCCTCTTTGTATTCGGACTATTTTCTGTCAAAGGCACCGTCAAATGGTGGTTGCTTGGCGCAGTTTTATTGACCTTTATCATGTCATTGGGCAAAAATATGGAAGGGTTCAATAAGTTCCTTTTCGACACACTACCACTTCTCAATAAATTTAGGGCACCGAGTTCTATACTCAGTGTGACTGCGATATTCATTCCTATTTTGGGCATATTGGGAATTTCAGAAATTCTTAAATCTACTAATAAGGAGCAATTCCTAAAGCCATTATATATTTCTAGTGGAATTTTAGGTGGATTATGTGCTGTTTTATGGGTTGGTGGTAGCAGCTTTTTTGATTTTTCGAGTCAAGGAGATGCCAATTATCAAGAAATCATTGATGTTTTACTGAAACAAAGAGCATCAATGCTTGCATCGTCCGCTTTTCGTAGTGTAGCATTTATAGCTCTTGTGGCAGTCGCAATTTGGGCTTTTCTGAAGGATAAGATAAATAGTACTATACTTATTGCCTTCATTGGCGTTCTTGGTTTGTTTGATTTAGTACAAATAGGTAAGGATTATCTTGATAAAAAAGATTTTGTAACTAAAAATGCCTACAAGCAAAATTTTGAAGCTAGACCTGTGGATACTCAAATACTTCAAGATAAAGATCCTAATTTCCGAGTTTATGATGCCACTGTTAACACATTCAACTCAGCTAGTACTTCTTACTTCCATAAGACGATAGGCGGTTACCATGCAGCGAAACTTCAAAGGTATCAAGACATTATAGATAGACACATCAGCAAAAACAATCAGAGTGTACTTAATATGCTCAATACCAAGTATTTTATTATTCAAGGCGCGGACGGAAGTCCAACAGTACAGCGGAATCCTGCAGCATTGGGTAATGCATGGTTCGTAAATAATATCATCTTAGTCCCTGATGCGAATGCTGAAATAGATTCTCTCACGAGTTTTGACC
>JBBRJL010000539.1:0-2326 GCA_038219375.1 Chitinophagales bacterium
TACTTCAAAAGAAGATTCTAGCTTTTTTTTAGCATTAACCTTTACATCTAAAGAATTGGTTAATACCGTTTCGCCGTTTTCATTATTTACATAATATACCATTGTACCAACCTGATCGGTACCCAATGGGTTTTTAATGACTATATTAAACTTTACTGGTTTTCTTGCTCGAAATGATCCTTTTTTGTCGGAAGGCTCTAATGCTACCGTTACCGACGATTCTCTTTTCTGAAATGCTTTTGATTTAGCAGGTAATAATAATACAATACAAAGCATTAAAACATATGCAATGATTTTATTAAGATTATGCTTTTTATTGCTCATGCTTATTGCACTTTTTTCTTTTCTAGCAATGAAGATTTTCTGATATATAAATTAACCGGTTCCTCTATAAACTTGTAAAGCACAATTGAAACAATATTAAGTATAATGAATACTGTTGCAATTGAAACAACTGTATAGTTTATGTTTTCAGACAACCACCAAAACTCTTTTGCGTCCAACCATTTAAAAAATCTATCTGTATTGTATTCACTAAAATCTGACGCTAGTTTAGATATAATTCCAATATGTATTAAATAAAAAATATATGAGCTTTTACCTAATAATTGCATGAACGAGGTTGATAAGAACTTGCTAATCAACGATTTTTCTTTCATTAATCCGTAAAATAAAACGGCAACACCTAATGGTAATAACACATTGTTTGCAAAAATACCAGCCGGTTGGTACAGTCCAAAAGGCATTTCTGTACTTAGTGGCTGTATTACCATTATACCAACCGATAAAGACATCACCAACAAGCCAAGCCAAGTAAATAAAGGTATTTTAGCGGTTGATTCTTTGCTCTTTAAAATAATTAATGCAAGTCCAATACCTATAAAAAATTCAACGCACCTTCCAAAAAAAGTATAAAGAAACATAAATCGGAAATTTCCAAAAAAGCCCAGAAGATCTACATGAGAAAAAATTAAAACTAAAATACATCCCACCCCTACAAATATTAAGGGCAAGTATATAAACGCTTTTCGTGTTTTTTTAATCTGCATAAAGAAAAACGGAGCAAGAAAATAAAAACATTCTTCAACCGTAAGCGACCATCCCTGACTTACTCCAGTAAATTTAAGATCATCGAAGAAGCCTCTTAAAAAAAAGATATTAAAAAATAGTAGAATCATAGGAGACGCTGCTGTTCCAAAGATTGCGTTGTCTCTCATTATCCAACCAAAAATAAATGTGGCCAGGGTAAGTATTAGGTACATTGGATAAATTCGAGCTATCCTATTTTTAATGTATTTTCTAAACCAAGTGCTTGTAATTTCACAAGTATCATAATAGCGCAAACCAATTAAAAATCCACTTAACACAAAAAAAAGCGTTACACCCATATGAAATTCATTGAGTATCCTAAATAGGGGATACGAAAAGCCTGCTTGATTAAAGTGATGAAAAAAAACCAAATACGCCGCTATAGCCCTTACACCCGTTAATGCTGGTATATATTCTTTTGACTTCATATTTATTTTGATTCGTTTGCTACAATTTTGTTACTAATTGAATTGATCCTCCGCTTCCCTTTCCTGTATTTCTACCAAAAACATCAGAAAAAATATTGAAGAAAAGTTGATTGTTTTGGCTAATTTTTGTTCCAAATCCAGCACCCAATCTAAAATAAGAAAACGATCTGTTTAAGTTCAAATTATTGGGGTTAAACACAGTAGACGAACTAGTAGAGTTTACCCCGTTCATTGAAAAGGTAATTTTATTGTTGTCATTCAGAGGAATTCCAAACAGTGCATCAAAAAATAATTGTGTAGGACCTTCGGGACTAAAGTATTGTCGTAATCCTCCAGTAAGATCATAATATGTGTTTTTCAAGCGCTCTCTATTTGTACTTGCAAACGACATTTTTATTTCGCCCCCCACTTGTTGAAATCCTGTGTACGGTTCTTTTCCAGCAGTATTTGTATATAACGGAACAATTAATGAGCCAGTAACGGTTAAAAATTTATAATAATCAAAGCTGTTTAATAAATATTGCAGACCTACCGTAGCGTCTCCTAAGCTTCCATTTGATTGTATATTATTTGTTTCCCTCAATGATTGCATTGTATAATTAATGTTTCCTATCAAGTCTAATTTGTCTCCAATTCCTATTCCCCCATAAACACCAAAATAGTGTGATGTAAAACGACCGTTATTTGTATAATCAAGATAATTTCCGTCTTTGTCCCAATAACCCTTTGCGGTGTATAAATTATATGATGGCACTAGTAAGTATTTTCCTCTGCCTACCGGAAAGCCTGCATAAACTGCACTAGAAATT
>JBBRJL010000540.1:0-2322 GCA_038219375.1 Chitinophagales bacterium
AAATAGTGAAGGAAGAGGACTTCCAGAGGGTTGTGAATTTGATCAACCATAGACCAAGAAAATCTCTTGACTATCGTACTCCTCACGAAGTATTCTTTGGGGCATCAGAGCCTGTTGCACTTCAAATTTGAATTGGCGAAGTCTTGCTCTAGAAAAGTGAACAAACTTTGCCTATAACGTTCAAAACGTTTCTGGTATTTGAGGACTAATTCTGAATGATAAACTTTATTCGTAACATTTTTTAAGTAGAATTTATCGACATTTTTTTGGAATTTATGCAAATGTCTTTTTTTAAGCCCATACTGTTCAACTACTTCAAGAATTGGCACAATTAAATTTCGCACTTCAGATATAAAAGACTCCAATTCACTATCAAATGGAGTTTTCCATAAGTCATCATTCATATCTCTAATTAAATGAACCCAGCATTTTTGCTGTTTGCAGTTTACTGAATCATAGCCACCATAAAAATCTGATACCAATACACCCTGATATTCAGCTAATATCTCATGAACAATATCTGATTCTCTTGTCTTAGTTAGCTTAAAAATTACGTGTGTACCATTAGTAAATACCCAAACATATTGATTGACACCTCGAATATTTATTTGAGTTTCATCAGCATGAATAAAAGGACTTTTCAGTATTTTTTGAATCAAATTTTTTTCAGTTTCAATATAATAATCAGAGAAATATTGCAAAAAATTGGAAATTGAGGCAGGGCTTATTCTTTCACCAAATAAATCTTCAGTTAGTTGCTGTATTATTTCATAAGGTAATCTTAGAATAATTCTTTGATAAACTATCCATGCTTTAAACTCATGTCCAAATGATAGGCGGCGATTATTTTCTAATAAACTTAAGGGAGAGCAATATTTTTGGCAGATTGGACAATATCTTTTGTAGCCTATATGCTTACAGATTCTCTTCCTGCATCCATCTTTTGAAAATACAAGTGTTATTGCTGTCGTTGCAACTTTTTTACCTAATTCATTAGGAAGATCATTATTGCACCTTAAACATTTTTCTAAAATTGGTAAATGAATCTCTCTATTTACTTTAGCAGGAACTTTTCGTGTATAACCTTTGTGCCCGTTCCGTCCTCCACCATGACCACTTTGAACCTTATTCTCAGTATCATTTTTACGAATACTTATTTTTCTATGATCGTAATCAGCATGAGCAAATTTAAGAATTGTATCAAGTTGTTCATGAATTTGCTTGCCAATTTCTGTAGCAATTTTTTTGGGTTGATCGGGGAAATCAATATTAGACTGAGATTCTGAGCTTGCTGTGATCTTGCAAAATTCATTTGCTAAAAACAATAAAGCATTACAGTCATCTTGATTGTATCTAATCAACATTTGCTGATATTTAGAATCTTGACTATTTTCCCATTTATAACGCCAAACAAGACTTTGTAATCCAGATGCATTTTGAGCATCCCAAGCGATTCCTATAAAATCACCAATTGCTTTTAAACTATTAGAGTAAGTCGGGAAATATATTTTTCCATAAATGTATGAGTTGAGATTTATTAAGCGCTTTTTGATCGGCTCACAATCCGTTGAGTATCTTTTCGCTAATTCATTAATTACTTTAACTTCATAATTTCCATAGTGATAAATTGGGGCATCAGGATATTTATTCAACATTTCAATTAGATTTCCCCAGACCTCTTTTTCATCATCGACTGTGTTTGCCCAGAATGAATGGTATGACTTATCCGTGTCATTGCACACTAAAAGCCCTATGAGATAATGAAAGTCTTGATCGGGAATGCTCTCAACATCTAAAAAAAGTTCGACAGGATTTCTAATTAATTCTGGAAGTTTTTGAATATATATTTTCTGTTCCCTGATTGCTAAAGCTTGTAATTCTAAACTATGTTTTACAGGTGTTTTTCCTTTGTATTTCCTACTTTTTCGAGGTTTAAAAAGATAAGAAAGCTGCTGGATGTTAAAGATCCCTTTCTTGTTATATTTTTGAATAGCTTTCGGTGTCATTCTATCTAACAAGCTGAGACTCTTCTCCTTTACGGCTTGTTCTCGACATAAACCTTGAAACTGGCATGACGGGCAATGCTTATTCAAAATCAAATCTGGAGGTTCAGCAGGTTTTGCTTCTATCCAACCTTGTAAAGTTTTCAGGGATGGGGCGATTGATTTATATCCACTTTCCAACTTAACTTGATGTGTCTTACCATCCATACTCACGATTCTTCCTAGCTTCGGAGACTGTTTTTGAATCAGCCCCAAAACTTTTCCAGTAAAAAAAAGCTCTATTCTTTGTTCCTTTGTAACAGTGCAGGTTCCAACGACA